>JAPKZC010000187.1:1852-5987 GCA_026394025.1 Candidatus Solibacter sp. | reverse complement strand
ACTGAAGGGGTTCTGCAAGTTCGAGGAAGTCGCTCCCTCTCGCTCGGTGCGCCAGAATTAGCCCGGCTGATCTTGTGTACTGAAAGGACCGTGCATATTGCCAGATCGGACACCTGAGTTGCACGAGGTCGGTCATCCGAAGCGCGCTGCGTATTACAATCTGGTGTTCGAGACGTGGTGGACCAAGGCTTCGGGTGCTCGGATTCCTCGACGATCAAGCGCCGCGTTCTCTTGGATTAGTCGATAAACGGAGTCCAAAATGCAAATTCGGGCTAACTCGACAAGAAGGTTGTTTCTGGGATCGCTGGCGGTTGGTGCGGGCGCCGGCGCGCTTGCCGCGCAACCGCGGCGTAGCACTGTGCTGCCGAAGGACCGTATTTCGCCGCTGGACGGCGTGAAGCGGGAGAAGATCAAAATCACCGGCATCAAGGTGATGAACCTCGGCTACCGTTTGAAGCCCGAGGAGGAATGGCCAGACGCCGCGCGCAATGTCATCATCTGGAAAACCGAGTCGGTGATTGTCGAGATCACGACCGACGTGGGTCTGAAGGGAATCGGCGGCTGCACCCGCTACAACGGCCCGGCGGAGATGAAGGAATACGTGGACGCGGTGATCCGGCCGCTGATTACGGGCAAGAACCCGTTTGACGTGGAGTACCTGGCGGGCGGCATTTCTGGTCCAAGGGCGAGAGGCGTCTGGTCCGGGGTGGACACGGCGCTCTGGGATATCATCGGCAAGGTCAAGGGCGTGCCGCCCTACAAACTGCTGGCCACCGACACGGAACCGGTGACGCACCTGCGCATGTACGCCAGTGGGGGCGAGTACACGTGGCGCAAGAACTCCCGTTTCGTGGGTCCCGACGACCTGGTGAAACAGGCGCTGCGGCACAAGGCGGCGGGTTACACGGCATTCAAGTTCCGGCCGGGCGGCGCCTTCGAGAGCTTCGGCTCGATCAAGCAGTTGATCCCCTACCTGCGCGAGATCCGCGCGGCGGTGGGCCCGGACTTCGACCTGATCCAGGAGGCCAATACCCGCTGGACGATGGAGCAGTGTCTGGAGATTGCTCCGGTGCTCGAGGAACTGAAGTTCACCTGGTTCGAGGAGCCCACGCGCAGAAACATCGACGACTACGTCAAGCTCAAGAAGTCGCTTCCGACGGTGAAGATCTCCGGCGGCGAGGGAATCGCCACACGGGCGGCGCTGGTGGAATGGATGGACCGCGGCGCATACGACATCGTCCAACCCGGTTGCGACGATGCGGGCGTCACCGAATGTTGGTACATGGCTCGCATGGCGGCCACCCGAGGCAAGCCCATCTGCCCGCACAACTGGCAGGACGGCCTGGTCTGCGTGGCCAACGCCCACCTGATGGCGGCGGTACCGAACCGCTACATGCTGGAATCGAACATGACCCCGAACCCCTTCAAGGAAGGCCTGTTCAAGGAGAAATTCGCCGCCGTCAACGGCCACATCGACGTTCCCAATAAACCCGGGCTCGGCGTGGAATTGAAGGAAGGGCTGGAGGAGTTGTATCCGCCGATTCCGGGCAACTGGAACATGCCCGACCCCGATATGCCGAGACAGCTATGAGTGTGGAACTGAACCCAATGCGCTGGCCGGGCAACTGGAAGGACGCTTCCGCCCTGGCCTTTTTGAACGAGACGCCGATCAACTGCCTGGTTGCGGAGAAGGGCGCCTTACCGGAGTCCGTCGCCGCGCGGGCCAAGGAGAAAGGCCTGACCGTGGTGGATCCGGCGGCGCCCCCGGCCGGCATCTTCATTGCCGAGGGAGTGTGGCCCGGAGTGCAGGCCCAGGAGACCTCCACCACCGCCGGCCCGACCGGCAACCCCTGGGTGGATTCGAACGGCTGGAAAGTTCGACTGGAACAGGCACGCCATCCGGCCGCGCGCGTGTGGGTGGATGCCAGGCCCAAAGGCCAGGTGTTCCCGGATGCCTACCAAACCGCGCTGGCCGACTCGGCCGTCTACGGCGGCCGGTGGATCGTATCCCTGGACGACCAGATCGCGGCCGCCATGGCCCAGGGCAAAGCGGGCGCGGTGGCCGCCTGGAAGAAGATCGCGGCCGCCGCCAGGTTCTTTGAAGATCGAAAGGCCTGGTCCGCGTACACTTCGGAAGCCGTCGTGGGCATCATGTCGGATTTCACCGGCGACAACGAATTCATGGGCGGGGAACTGCTGAACCTGGTCGCCAGAACCAACCAGCAGTACCGCGTGATCCTGAAGAACAAGCTCTCGCCGGCCTCGTTCGCCAACCTCAAGGCGGTGATCTACGGCGATGCCACGGCCCCCACGCCGGCCGTCAAGAACAACATCATGGCGTTCGTGCAGGGCGGCGGATTGCTGATCACGAACCCCAAGTGGGGGATTGCGCCCGGCATGCGCGCCAGCAATCAGGATAACGAGCGGTACGTGTGGCGCACTTCGGGCAAAGGCCGGATCGCGTTCGCCAAAACCGAGTTCGACGACCCGTGGGTGATCGCCCAGGAATCCGTTTTGCTGATCAGCCACCGTCACGACCTGTTGCGGTTCTGGAACGGCGGCGCGGTGGGTTCCTATTTCACCATGGCGCCGGATCGCAAGCGGGCGCTGGTGCACATGCTGTTCTATGCCGACCGCGGCCCCGATGAAGTGGGTGTGCGCGTGGCGGGAAACTACCGCTCCGGCAAGTTGTGGACGCTGGACGGGAAGCAATCCGCGATCGAGATTATTCCCCAAAGAGACGCAGTGGAACTACATTTACCCGCGGCGGCGCAATACGCCGCCGCGGAACTGGAGGCTTAATAATATGTATTCGAATTGTTCGCGCAGAGAGTGGTTGAAGTCCGCTTCGGTGCTGGGCGGCGCTTGTCTGGCCGGAGCGCCATTCACGCCGGCGGGCGCCGCCCCCGCCCCCACGGCCCCGGTATCGGTCGCCCGGTGCCAGACCTACGATCCCAAAGAACTGCTGTCCGTGATGGGCAAGATGTTCGACCAACTCGGTGGCGTCGGCAGACTGGTCAAAGGGAAAACCGTAGCCATCAAGTTCAACCTGACCGGACAAGCCCAGCAGCGCCTCGGCAACCTCTCGCCGGCCGACACCCATTTTACTCATCCGGCCGTGGTTGGCGCGGCGGTGAATCTGCTGGCCAAGGCCGGGGCCTCGCGCATACGCGTGCTGGAGAGCATATGGTCCTCGGCGGATCCGGTGGAGGAATTTCTCTACCAGGCGAACCTGGAGCCGAAGGACATCCTGGGCGCCGCGCCGAACGTGGAGTTCGAAAACACCAACTGCCTGGGCAAAGGGAAGAAGTACTCGCGCCTGATGGTTCCCACCGGCGGGTTGATCTATCCGGGCTTCGATTTGAACCACTCCTTTGAGGAGTGCGACGTCTTCGTCAGCATCGCCAAGATGAAGGAACACGCGACGGCCGGGTATACCGGCGCCATGAAGAACTGCTTCGGCAACGCGCCCGTTACTATCTATGGCGATAGCGCCGGCGCCGATGCGCCTTCCGCCGCGCCGCGAGGCGGCCGCAACCCCTTCCACTACGGCCGGCGGCAGCCTTCCAAGAGCGCGCCGCAAGAGAAGGACATGACCACCTCTCGCCTGGACACCTACCGGGTGCCTCGCATTGTGGTGGACATGGTATCGGCGAGGCCGATCCACCTGTCCATCGTCGAAAGCATCAAGACCATGACCGGTGGCGAAGGCCCTTGGGTCCGCGGCACTGCCCCGTGCAGTCCCGGCGTGATCGTGGCCGGCCTGAACCCCGTTTGCACCGACGCCGTCTCCATGGCTCTGATGAACTTCGACCCCATGGGAGACCGGGGCTCCGCGCCCTTCGAGAACTGCGACAGCACTTTGAAACTGGCCGAAGAGGTGGGAATCGGAACCCGCGATCTGAAGCGGATCGAAGTCATCGGTGTCCCGATCCAGAGCGCTATGTTCGATTTCGCCAAGGTCCGCGCCGAGCGGCGAGCCAATCCCCAGCCGGGCAGAAGAGGCTGACGCGCCGCGCGGCAGCGCCATTCACCGCTTGCGAATCACCAGTTCCACGCCGCCGACGATGGTGCGGCCGGGCATCGCCACTCCGGGGATGGACTGGTACGACGTGTTGGTGACGTTGCTGACTTG
>JAPKZC010000187.1:0-1806 GCA_026394025.1 Candidatus Solibacter sp. | reverse complement strand
CTTGCCGTGGGGCAGTGCGGCATAGACGTCCCACAGGACGTACACGGGACGCGCCTGCCGCTCGATCGCGCCGACTCTGCTGCGCAATAGGAAATTGCGGCGCGGCGCGATCTGCCACCCGAAAACACCGCTGCCGGTCGGGTAGTTGAACGTGTACTTGGTGAAGCCCGCGGCGATGGTGTCCTGGGTGCCGTGCAGCCCGCTATAGCTGAAATCCAAGGTGTGGGTGACGGAAGGTGTCCAGCGCGTAAGAATCGATGCCGTCGTGTTCGCGCCGTTCGAACAGCGTGAGGCCGCCGCGCAGGCGCGCACTGGGCACCCAGTCGAAGCCGGTTTCGTAGGTCCAGGCGCTCTCCGGGCGTAGCGTGGGGCTGCCCACGTTGCCGGGGTCGTGGTAGTAGAGGTCGGTATAGGAGGGAATGCGGAAGGCGCGGCTGGTGGAGGCGCGGAGTTTCCACTGCGGGGAGACCCAGACTCCGCCGGCCACGGTGGGCGTGAAGGCAGCGGAGAAATTGCGGTAGATCTCTTCGCGCGCGGAGAGCGTGAGCGAGAAGCGCTTCAGCGCGCGGAAATCGGCGGCCGCGTAGGCGGCGGCGCGGCTGCGCGCATGCGCGCCCAAATTGTTGCTGGCGATGGATTCGTGGAGCCCCTCCACGCCATAGTAAAGCGTGGTGGAGGTGGACATCTCTTCGCGGCGCCGCACCGCGGCCTGATAGCTTTCGTCGGCGTGGTGATTGGTGAACACTTCCGGGCGGTCGCGGTACAGCACGAAGAGGTCGCTGTGCCGGCGGAAGGCGAAACTGGCCGTGGTCTTGGCGCCCACCGCTTGCTGCACGCCCGCGAACCACGTCTTGGTGTCCTCCCAGGAGTTGAAGTTGCCGTAGAACTGGTCGGCGCCAAACGGATGATCCATGTACGCCAGGTTGATCGACCCGTTGCCGAAATCGGTGGCCAGCCGCGTGACGGAGGCGAACTGCAGGTTGCGATAGTCGCGGCCGGGTCGGAAGCCCGACGAAAAATCGCGCGAGAACGAAACCTGCTCGGACACCCTTCTGCCGGCGATGCCCAGCGCCGCGCGCTGCTGGTTGATGCCGTCGCTGCCGAACGCCGTGCGCAATCGGAATTCGGTGACCGGGGGCGGCTGGGTGATGATGTTGATCACCCCGCCGACGGCATCGGCGCCATACATCGTCGAACCCGATCCGCGCAGCACTTCCACGCGCTCCACGCTGTCGAGCGGCACCGGGATATCCAGATTATGATGCCCGGATTGCGCGTCGTTGAGGCGCATGCCGTTGAGCAGCACCAGCGTCTTGCCGAATCCCGCGCCACGGATGGAGAGATCGCCCTGCAGGCCGTTGGGCGCGCGCTCGCCGAGGTCGAGCGACGGGTCCAGCTTGAGCAGGTCCGCCAGGGTGTTGACTACCAGGCTTTGGCTGCGCGCCGGAAGCACGCGGATGGCGCGGTCCATCTCTTCGAGCGACATGGGCTCGAACGTTCCGGTGACTACCACGGTGTCGCGCCGCTCGGGTAGTTGCTGGACAAAGGCGAGTACAGGGGTAAACGCGAGAAGAAGGAAAAATCGGAGGAGCAATCCTCATTGTACATCGGCCTCTCGGCTATGATGGTCTTCGACTATGAACTGGAACGATGCGGCGGAAGACTTACTCAACCAGGTGCTGGGGCAGACCCCTTATCCGGTGCGTGACGCGGCGGAAGCGCAACTGCGCGGCGTGGCCGAGGGCATAGCGGACGACGAAGGCAAACAGCGCGTAGGCGTGGAGACGGTAATTATCGCCTGGGTCC
>JAPKZC010000899.1:7689-13717 GCA_026394025.1 Candidatus Solibacter sp. | reverse complement strand
AGGCCAGGGCCGCGGTATCGTGAACTCGCCGGGCTGCTTTGTGATTTTAGGCCAGAATAACGTGAACACGCAGATGGGAACCGTCATTAAGGATCCCGCATCGGCAGCGCATGCCTACAACGGTGTCGATGGGGAATGGAACCAGCTCGAGATCATCGCTCTGGACAATACGCTGATCCACATGATGAACGGTCAGGTCATCTCGATCACCATCGACAACGATCCGACCAAACGGGCAAGCCAAGGCATCATGTCGCTGCAACTCGAAGGCAGCGGCCAGATCTGGTATCGCAACGTTTACGTGAAATCCCTCGACTAACCAGGGCGATATCCCCGTCTCGGGGAGGAAGTTGAAGACCTACCCGATGGGGGAAGACTCGTTTCGGCTGCCCCAAGCACGCCGGCTGACGCTACAGTTCCCATGCAGAATCTTGCCTTTGTCCCCGATAAACAACAGTCTACTGGCAAGCATGCGGTAGTCTTCATCGAATTCCCGCGGCGCAGGCGGCCGCATCCCGCCGTCGTCCCAGTACAGGTCCATGTCCGGCCAGCTATCGTGGGTCGCGAACTTGAAGCCAACCGACGCGGCCATCGGGAAGTAAAAGTCGTTGACGAAGTACCGGCACGACAGATCGTTTACTTGGCTTGGTCTGGCGGTTACCGGCCAGCGAGTCGAAGTGCTGACCTGACATGGTTCCCCCGCCGCTCGCCATGCGATAATCGGAGTTCCCATGAAAGCTCGCGTGTTCGTAACTCCCAAGTCCACCGTTCTCGACCCCCAGGGCCAGGCGGTGCGCGCGGCGCTCCACGGCCTCGGGTTCGCCGCCATCGCCGAAGTCCGTCAGGGCAAGTTCTTCGAAATTGCAATCGCTAGCGGCGCCACCCGCGAGCAGGCCCAGACAGATATCGAAACCATCGCGCACGAGGTCCTGGCCAATCCCGTCATCGAAGAGTACCGCGTCGAAATCCTGGATTGACCCGCCTCTGCGTTCCGGGCTCCCTGTCGCAGCCCTATAATGAAACAACTATGTGTGGCATTGTCGGTTACATCGGTACCCATCGCGCCGTCCCGATTATTCTGGAAGGCCTGAAGCGCCTCGAATATCGCGGATATGATTCCGCCGGCCTCGCGGTTTATTGCGATGACGGGCAACTCGCCATCCGCCGTGCCCAGGGAAAACTCCGCAACCTCGAAGAATCCATCCGCAACAACCCCGTCGATGGCTCCTTCGGCATCGGCCACACCCGGTGGGCCACCCACGGCCGCCCCACCGAGGAAAACGCCCACCCGCACCGCGATTGCAAAGGCGACATCGTGGTGGTGCACAACGGCATCGTGGAAAACTATCTGGCGCTCAAGCAGCAACTGCAGCATGAAGGCCACGTCTTCAAGACCGAGACCGATACCGAAATCATCGCCCACCTGGTGGAGAAGTATTTCGAAGGCAACCTGGAAGAGGCCGTGCGCGCCGCCGTCAAGGAACTCACCGGTGTCTTTGCCCTCGCCGCGATCGCCCGCTCCGATCCGCATAAGATCGTCGCCGCGCGCAACGGCCCGCCCGTCGTCATCGGCATCGGCAGCAACGAGTACTTCGTCGCCAGCGACGTCCCCGCCATCCTGGCCTACACCCAGGACATGTTCTTCCTCGCCGACGGCGATATGGCCGTCCTGACGCCCGACGGCGTATCGCTCTGCGATTTCGACGGCCGCGCCGTTCAACGCCAGGTCTCGCGCATCCTGTGGAACCCCATCGAGGCGGAAAAGGGCGGCTACCAGCACTTCATGCTCAAGGAAATTTTTGAGCAGCCCCGCGCCGTCCGCGATACCACCCTCGGCCGCGTCGGCCAGGAGTCCGGCCGCATCTTTCTCGATGAGATGGAGATTACCCCCGCCGAGTTCGCCGCTTTCAAGCAGGTCAAAATCATCGCCTGCGGCACCAGTTGGCACGCCGGCCTCTCCGGCAAGTTCATGATCGAGAAACTCGCGCGCATTCCCTGCGAAGTCGATTACGGCAGCGAGTTCCGTTACCGCGACCCCATCGTCCTCCCCGATACCCTGACCATCGTCATCTCACAGTCCGGCGAGACCGCCGATACCCTTGCGGCCCAGCGCGAAGCCAAGGCCAAAGGGTCGCGCACTCTCGCCATCTGCAACGTGGTCGGCTCCATGATCACCCGCGAGGCTGCCGGCACCGTCTATACCCACGCCGGTCCCGAAATCGGCGTTGCCTCCACCAAGGCCTTCACCTGCCAGTTGACCGCGCTCTTCATCCTCGCCATGTACCTCGGCCAGGCCAACGGAAACCTCGGTGAGGAAGCGTCGCGCGTCCTCGTGCAGGAACTCGTGCACCTGCCCGGGAAACTCGAAACCGTGCTCTCCCACGACCACCTGTACGAGGCTCTCGCCAAGGAACTCCACCGCACCACCGATTTCCTCTTCCTCGGCCGTGGCGTGCACTTCCCCATTGCGCTCGAAGGCGCGCTCAAGCTCAAAGAGATCTCCTACATCCACGCCGAAGGCTATCCCGCCGGCGAGATGAAGCATGGTCCCAACGCCCTGATCGATGAGAAGCTCCCCGTGGTCGTGCTCGCCACTCACGATTCCACCAGCGTGGAGTGCTGTCTCCTCTACGACAAGACGCTATCTAACATCCAGGAAGTCAAGGCCCGCGACGGCATCGTGGTGGCCGTCGTCACCGAAGGCGACGAAAAGGTCCACAAGGTTGCGGACCACGTCATCGAAATCCCCGCCTCGTCGGAACTGTTGACGCCCATCCTCGCCATCGTTCCCTTGCAGTTGCTGGCCTACCATATCGCCGTCCGCCGCGGCTGCGACGTGGATCAGCCCCGCAATCTCGCCAAGAGCGTCACCGTGGAATAGCTGGGATGCGTGGTTCATGAAACCTGCGGCGTCTCAAACAGATGATGACAATGCAACCGTGCCCCTGAGGGAGCAGTCTGACGCCCGGAGACCGGGCTACTACGGCGCTGCTACGTAGAACACAATCCGGTATCCGGTGGCCGCCGGCACGTTATCCGGAACGCTGTTATAGAAGAGGAGCAGCGCCGCCGTGCCGGGGGCAGTGGCTTGGGGAATCCGCACGTTGACCTGCCACATCCCGGGGAAGCCCGGCGATAGACCGGAGAACGAGATGAAGTTGTTGTCGACGCCCGGTATGCTCCTCTGTTCCGTGCCTTGCAGGGGGATCTGATCGGTGTAATCGGTGCCGATGAGCACGCGCAGACTTCCCTGGGCGCCGACCAGACCGTTGCGGGGGTTATCTCCGTCGGCCGGCGGGTTCGCGACCAAGCCCTGGCCAGTCGCATAAATGGAAATGTACTCGCCAGGCTTGGCCGGGTGGGTGGCGTCGTTGATGGAGCTGGAGCCGTCCTTGTGGTAATTGATCACCGCCGCCAGCTTCGCCCCGGCGCCGGCCGAGGCGCCGGCGTAAATCGCGGGCGATACGGTGTTCATGGGGACCGCGCCGGCTGCCAGCAACTGACCTGTGGATACCTTGAGCACCTGCACGTCCGCCGTCCCCGTGGTAGGCGCGTCCCAGGGCACCACGATGTTGATCTGCCCGGGCGATACGAAGTACAGCGGCGCCGCGGTTCCGTTGACCGTCACCTGAATGTCAGCCAGCGTCTTTGGCAGAGGCAGGGGATTGGGCAGGTCGGTTGCGAGCGCCGTATCCTTGCCGAATTGAATGCCGTAGGGGAAAATGCTCGCGATCGTGTTCGGCGCCAGCGCTTTATTCGCCTGGTAGCTGGCATTGTTGACGGCGGCCAGTTTCGGATAATAGAAGGTCACCCGATTCAAAGCCTCCGCCACGATGAGATCGCCGTACTGATCTTGCGTGACCGCAATCGGGCTGTTGGCGAGAATGGAAACGCTTGCCGCGGGGTTGAAAATCACCTGGTCGTAGCGCGGGTACTTGCGGACGGCCCCACCTAAGTCGGTCACCCAGATTTCGCCGGTATTCTGGTTAACGAAGATCCCTTCGGGGTTGGCGGCGGGGAGCACGAAGGATGCGTGTGCGCCGGTACTCGGCGTGTTCGAAATCGAATCGAAGATCAGCACGCGGCCGTTGCCGCTATCCACTACGTAGGGCCGTCCGTCCGTATCGCTTGAGAGGTGATGCGGGCCCGCCATTCCCGTGTCCGAAGTGCTGGCCGCAGAACTGGTGAAATCCGGTTGTCCGAACACCTTAGTCGCCGCGGTGCCGTTATCGGCGGCAGAGAACGTGCCATTGGTGAAGGGGAAGAACAGCACGCGGTTGAGTTGTTGATCGCTCACCAGCAGCCCGCTAGTGCCGGCGAACGCAAGGCCATAGGGGACATACATGTTCCGCGCGGTGGCGTCGGTGATAAAAGGCGTGAAGAAATTGGACTTGCCCAACACCAGGTCCGCCTGTTGATTGCCCTGGTGCGAAAACGGGGTGGGGAAGCGCAACACGCGGCCATTGTTCGAGTCGGCCACGTAGAGGTTGCCGGTGTTATCCACCAGCAACCCGATGGGACGGCACAAGCTGGACTGCGTGGGTTGGTTGATGTCACCGTTCGGGTAATTGCACAGCGCGGTGGCCAGGTCGGGCTGTCCGATGACGATATCGGCGGCGGATCCTGGTTTCAGTTTGCGCACGTCGCGAAAGCCCAGGACGCGGTTATTGTACGGATCGGAAACGTAGAGGTGGGGCGTATCTCCCGTGCTGTCGATCACCACGGCGGCATCGAACGAGTTTCCGCTGCGGAACGAGAACTCGCGGCCTTCGATGAGATTGACCGAATTGGTGTTGAACCGGTCCTGCCCAAGCACCCGCGTCGCCGCGCCGAAGTTGCCGCTTTGCCAGGGCATCACCACCACGCGATTGTTCCTGTAGTCGGCCACATAGAGGTCGTTGTTGACGAACACCGCTGCCTGCGGGTTGTACAACGTGCCGGCCGCGGCCTGCGGGTTGCCGTCATTTGGAAGCAGGCTCTTGCCATCGGTGTGGCTGATGCCGGCGATGCCGCTGCTGTGCCCGTAAATGGCTTTTGCGGAGGGTGAGACCGCGGTGGCGGCGTCCGGCCACTGATCGTACCCGTCGAAGATCAGGATGCGAGAGTATCCGGAATCCAAAACGCCCATGCCCTGCGTGCCCGGCAGAAAGAAGATCGCGGAAGGATTGAGCATCGCGATCGAGTAGAACTGCGGATCGGGCCGCGGCACCCCTGCGACGGTCGCCGGCTGAGCACCCATCACGCGGGTCGCGGACATGCCCGTGGTGAAAGGGGGCAAGAAGACAAGCACCCGGTTGATGGTGTTCCCATCGGAGTCGGCGATGTACAGGCGGCCCACCGTATCGAACGCGATGGCGGCGGGGGTGGCTAACTGGTTCAAGGTCTGCACCCCTGCCGCGGTGGAGGGCAGGTTGGGCTGTCGGGAAATGAAATCCAGTTGGCCGATTTCCAGGTTCGCCGTCAAGCCGAATCCAGTACCCTTGGTAACATCTGCCTTGGCGACATCGGCGGCCGCAAAACGAAGCACACGGTTGTTTCCGGCGTCCGCCAACCAGAGGTTATGCTGGGCATCGAACGTGATCGCCGCTACGAAAGCGCCGCTGCCGGTATTGAGCGCGATCCCCTTGTCCGTTGGCGTAGCGGCCTGCCCCAGGGGATAGTTGGGGCTGTTCGTGTTAAAGCTCGGCTGTCCGATGCACATGTCCGGGGACAACTCACCCGGCGGGGTGGCGAACGGTTTGCGGAAACGCAAAACCCGGTTGTTGCCGCTATCGGCAACGTAGAGATCGCCCTGATCCACCGCCAGTCCCGTCGGCCTGTCGAAACCCGTTGACAAGCGTCCCGGACCCGGACCATTGGAGGCGGTGGAGAAGAAGTCGCGTTGCCCGATTACCAGGTCTGCCGGCTTACCGTTGGTGAAACCAACCGCATCATTCCACGCCAGAATGCGGTTGTTGCCAAAGTCCGCGACGTAGATTCGCGGCGGCGTTACCGAAATATCCCGCGCGATCCCCGTGGGCTTGTACAA
>JAPKZC010000899.1:0-7671 GCA_026394025.1 Candidatus Solibacter sp. | reverse complement strand
CAGAGCAACAGTTACGACGGAAAAAACCTTAGATGGCATGGATGTCCAGTACGGCGCGACGCGGAGGGCGCTCCTTACTCAGGATATCAAACGCAAACTGGCGCAGAGCTCCTTCAGCGATGCGTGAGCGTACCGAACCGAACCGCAAGTCAAGGTCCGCTCCGCATTTCCGCTTCGCATTTCCAGGCGGACTCCCGCAAACCGTCTGATAAACTGGGGGTTGAGCCACGCCATCTCGAAGCGGCCTCGCGTATCGGCCGTCAGTTTTCTGAATACATCTCCGCTGGTCTGGGGCATGCTCCACGGACCCCAGCGCGATCGGTTCGACCTGGAATTCCGCCTCCCGGCGGGTTGCGCCGACCAGTTGGCCTCCGGCGCTGCCGAAATCGGCATCGTTCCCACTTTCGAATTGACCCGGCAGGATCTGGAGATCATCCCCGGCGCCGGCATCGCCTGTCACGGCGCCGTGCGCAGCATCCTGCTGATTTCCCGCTGCCCGGCGGCACGGATTCGCTCTCTAGCCCTGGACTCCAGTTCGCGTACCAGCGTGGAACTGGTGCGTGTCATCCTGGAGCGCCGGTATGGCGTTGCGCCGCACTCGGTTTCCCACGCCCCAGACCTCGACGCCATGCTGCGCATCGCCGACGCGGCGCTGATTATCGGCGACCCGGCCCTGCGCATCGACCCGGCCTCCCTGCCTTGGCACGTCTACGATCTGGGGGCGGAATGGGTGGAGATGACCGGCCTGCCGATGGTTTTCGCCGTTTGGGCTGGACGGAGGGGAACGGTGACTCCGGAGTTGGTCGCGGCGTTCCGGGAAAGCTGCCGTTACGGTTTGGCCCGCCTGGAGGAAATCGTAGCCGCCGAATCGGCCGCGCGCGGCTTCGCACCCGATCTGGTACGCGAGTACTTGACGCGCCATGTCGTGCACGAATTGGGTCCGCGAGATTACCAGGGGATGGAATTGTTCCTGGAGTATGCGTCTCGGGGGCAGTGGCGGAAATGAAGTTTGTCACACCAATTTGACCGGAGTCCGGCATTTCCCTATACTAGAGGAAAGACGATGTATATACTGCTGTTGATTGTTCATGTAATCGTGTGCCTATTCCTGATCATTGTGGTTTTGCTGCAAAGCGGCAAAGCGGCGGATCTGGCGGGCGCATTCGGCGGGATGGGCTCGCAGACGGCTTTCGGACCGCGCGGGTCGGCGACCCTGCGGTACTCTTCATGGTCACGTCGCTGTCGCTTTCCATTCTGGCCACCAGAAGCGCGGGCTTAGGCACCTCCGTGCTGGAAGCCGCTCCCAAAACGAGCGTGCCGAAATCGGCGCCAGCTCAGGTCCCGATTACCATTCCGGGCCAGCAATCGCCCGCCGGCCAGTCGCAGACGGTGCCGCTCCCGATGCCGCCAGCCGCTCAGCAGCAAACACCCGCTCCGGTGCCGCCTACACCGGAGAAAAAGTAGCACCCTGAATGCGGAGGTGGCGGAATTGGCAGACGCACTAGCTTGAGGTGCTAGCGGGAGCAATCTCGTGGGGGTTCAAGTCCCCCTCTCCGCACCAAATATCTGGCCGCCGTTTCATACAGTTACGGCGGCCTTTTCCTTCTGTGCCAAAAACGTGCCAGAGTGCACCGTTTGCATCAGGCTCTTAATCCGGTCCTGACGCTGGACATTCCACTTCGCATAGTGCTTCCGAATAATCGCCGGGCTGTTGCCCAGCACGTCGGCAGCATCCTGGTCCGACCCGCCACGCGACAGTATCTCCGTCGCCAGCGTGTGGCGAAAACGGTGCGCATGCGCGTGGACCACGCCGGACTTCTTGAAGACAGCCGCCAAAGTCCGTTCGGCCACTCCGACCACGCAACGCCGGGTCATTGTGGCCGGATTCCAAAAGTAGTGCGTTGCCTCGTTGCTCTCCATTCCGCGCGGCGGCGGGAGGGCGTCGAGCACCATCTCCAGGTCGGGCGGTAGCGGCAGGCGAACCAGATTGCCGGTTTTCTGCCGGAAAACCAGGATCTCCCCATCGCGGATGCGGTCGCGCGCCAGGGTCGCCACGTCAGAGATTGCCAGCGCGGTGTACCGCATCAGCAGCACCATCGCCCGAGCGCGCAGCCTCTCATAACTGGTGCGGCCGAACTGGTCGCAGGCGGCGATGATCTTGATGATCTCCTGCGTCGTGTACGGCTCCACCGGTTTCGGCTTCACGTTGGTCGGCGCCTTCACCCGCTTGGCCACATTCTCCTCCACCCACTTCCGGTCGAAACAGAAACCGAAGAACTGCCGGAGGAGTTGCAGTTCCTTGGTGGCGGTGGTCTTGGAGAGCTCACGGCCAGCGCGGTAAGCATCCATGTGGTCCACCGTGAATTCGGTCAGCGCCTCGACGCCAGCCTCTTTGGTGAAATCGCCAAGGTGTTCGAGGATGTTCTTGTACTTCCGCTGGGTCGATGCTTCCAGGTAGCTGTAGTGCTTCTTGAAAGCCTCGATAGCTTCCTTCACCGGTTTCCAGCGCGGCGCGTCTGGCGACTCGAGCGTGGCGATCTTCCTGATCGCCCGCTGCCAGTCGCGGGTCTTGAGCGTGCTTCGGTAGCGTTCGCCGTGCAGCTCGCCGTCGGTCCAGATAGGACATCGGCAGTTGGTGTAATCGCGGCCTTTTCCGCGATGAGGACATTTCGGCGTGTGCCGTCTCCAGAGTCTCAGCATGACCTGTACCTTACCTCTGAACGCCGCGCTCGATCCTCTTGGCGTGGATGCGCCGGACCACGGATTCGGGGATGCGGAGCGTGATGTAATCGCGCTTTCCATCCCGCCTGCCCAGCCTGCCGAACTTGATCACGCCGGGCTCGTCGCAGAACAGGCGTCGCACCGTCGACACGTCGAGCTTCCACAAGTCCGCCACTTCCTGGGTGGTGTAGTGCGGCTCGAACGGATTGGGCTCGGCGGCCACGGCGAATTGGCTGTTCTGTCTCATGCGATCCCGAAGATGAGCATGGCCACTCCAAAAGGTTTGAAGTGGCCAGCCCGTTGGCGCAATTACCGCTTGATTCGGGGCGGCACCCGATCAATGAATCGAGGTGCCATGAACCTCGAACGCGGCAGTATCCTGTTCAACCGGACCATCGACCAGTGCCGGAGCATCGGTCGCCGTGGTGGTCGCGCCCGTGCCCGGAATCTACGCGCACGTAAGACGTCACGTGCGGCGGCGGTCCCGGCCGTCAGCCAACCGGAAGGCGAGACGGCCCGCCAAGCTATCGAGCGCATCGATGCTCAGTGCCCGTGGCTCAAAGGCTGCGAGCTTCGTGCCACAGGGCGGCCCGCATAGCACAACCGTCGCACATGGCCACGCCCAAACTTTTGGAGTGGCCATGTGCCTGCCGTCGGCCCCGTCATCGCGACCGCGACCATCTATAGAAGATTTAACAATAGCTGCCCGTCTACGCCGGTCCGATCTGCCCGGTCGGCATCAGCCGGCAATTCACGGTGGTGACGCCGTTCCCGGCCGCAGCCGTGGCGACGCCCACCATGGGCTTGCTGCCCGTGCCGGCGGTCTTCGTGAGCTTCGCCTGGCCGGAATCCCAGTAGACCTTGTCGCCTTGTGCAACCACGTCCGTGATGACCTTGGGCAACTCGAAGACGCCCTCCACGGTGACCTCCACGTCTGCGCCGGAGGCGGCGTCGAACGCGGCCACGCCGTTGATGGCACCGACCACCACCAACTGCCCGCTGGTGATGGCGGCGGGCGCTACCACCGTGATGGTGTTTCCTTCCTGCACGTAGTTCTTCATGGCTTCAGATTCCTTTCGGGGTGATGACAATCTGGCGGGGCGACGTGTTGCCGCCGCCCGCCTGTTCGATTGCCTTGTTGATGGTCGCGAGGGCAGCCTGCATCTCTACCACGCTACGGTAGGTGACGCCGCGGCCCTCGAAATCGACGCGCAACGTGCCGCCCGCGATGGCGGTGATGATCGCGTCGCGCATGCCCTGCAACTGGTCCACGGTGAATGCCATGCTTATGCTCCGGGGTTCGCGTAGACGCCGCGATAGTCGAGAGCGCCCGCGCCGAAATCCAACCGCGCACGGATCTGGAGGCCATCCACTTCGAAGCCCGCGCGGCTTTCCACCTGGACGCCTTCTTGCCCGGACAAGTACGAATACTCGATGCTGGGCACCAGGTTCGGATCGGCGGCGACATACCAGCGGGTGGCCGATTTCACATCGAGACGCGGATCGACGATGAGGATCAATTTGCCCGCGAACGGATTCACATTCGCGGCCTGCGCCGGATAGATGCCGGCCAAGTACTTCTCGGCGGTGGTTTCGAGCGCCGCCGGCACCACCAGGAACTTGCTGGCGATATCCAGAGGCGTCTTGCCGTCGAGGCCCTTCTGCGAGCGGAGCGCCAGGCGCGCGGCGGCGAGCGTGGTATCGGAGATGGCGGCACCGCTGGCGGCGAGATTGCCATGGGCGGCGTCGAACAACTTCTTGGTGTCCGACATCACCGGGCCGATGCCGTTGTTGGCAGTGAGCAGGTCCACCAGGAACTGCGCCTCGAACTGGGCCGAGGCCGAAGCGAACAGCCTGCCGATATCCGAGAAGGCTCCCAGGTTGTCGTTCACGATGGACTGGCGGTTGATGGCGAAGATGCGGCCGTAGGTGTCCAACTTGTACGACTCACGGCCTTCGCCGATGGTGCCCGACTTGAACTCGCCGTTTTCGCCCACCTTCATCAGCGTCGGCGCTTCGCCAATCTGAAGCGAATAGCGGTTGCGGAAGTCGGGGATGGTAGCCTGGCGGCAGATCTGCTTGATGGCGGCGGGCGCGGCGGCCATCTGCTCGCGCAACACCTTGTTCGCCACGTCGCCCAGCAGCAGCGGGAAATCGCTGGTGCTGTGGAGTGCGCGGTCCACGATGCCGCCATCGGAGAGGCCGATGAGTTCGATGCCCCGGAGCCGGAGCACCTCTTCCGCCAGCCGCACCATGCTGCGCCCGATGAAGGGGCGGGCCGCTTCGCCGGGCTGGTGGGCCGGGTTCATCCTGGTGTAGATGGCGTCGGCCATCGCCGTCCGCAGGAACATGGGATCGTCGTAACCGGCCGCCAGCGTGGTGGGCTGCGCGGTGCGAATCGGAGGACCGGCGCGCCTCTTCATGGCGTCGAACGCCTCGGTGCGCGCCTGGTCCAGGGTGAGGTTGCGGGCGATCAAGTCGTCGGCCTGAAGGCCGGCTATCTGGGCGATCACCCGGATTTCGTTTTCATTGGTCTGTTCCATCAGTTCTCCTCTCACCTTCGCCGTCGAGTCCGCGGGGATCGCGACGAAGCTAATCTCTTTCGGGGTCCACCGCGTCGCCGTCAGCGTGCGAACTCCGGTGGTGGGGTCCTTGTCCACGCGCCTCTGGTTGACCAGGTAGCCGACGGACACGTTGCGCAGGATGCCCTGGCGTACGTCGCTCATAATGGCCGTGGCCCGCTCGCTGAACCGGATGGTGGCGGTGCCACGCTCGCCATCAACTTGGGCCGATTCCACCACGCCCAACACCGCGTTCACATCGGAGCGGTTATGAGAGTTGAGGACCGGGCCGCCAACCAGTTCCGAGAGATCGACGGCGGACTGGTTCATGTCAAGCCGCTCCTCGTAGGCGCCGTCAAGATCCAGCCTGCGGACGGGCGTGTTCGAGGCGAATACCACCGCCACCGTGCGACTGTCCGCGTTGAAGGTGGTGGGCTCCAGAGTGGCGCTGCGAATAATCAGATCGTTCATTAGCCTCCTTAAAATGCGAAACCCCGCCCTTGTTGAGCGGGGTTGGGTTCAACTGGGGAATTTCTCCAGTCGGAGTTATGACCGCCACTGCGGAACTTCCGCAGTGGGTATCTTAGGAATTTCCTAAGATGACAGTGGGGTTGCCCTGCTGGGTGACCCGGCGCGGGTCGGAGTCCAGCACGATGCCAACCGCGTCTGCCGCCGCGTTGCCGGCCGCGATCTGCGCGTCCACCTCGGCCAAGTCGTACCCGAGGGAGGCGACGGCCATCTCCCTCGACATCAGGCCGGCGCGGATGGCCCGCACCATGGCGTCCACCTCCCGCTGGGGGTCCGTCATTTGCATGGCAGGCGGCGCCCAGGAAATGCTCCGGATATACTGCCGGACGCCGTTCTCAGTGAGAGGGAGCGCACCGCGCAGCACTTCCAGTTCGACCCACCTCTGAAACACCGGGCGGCAGAACATGTGAACGAACTGCCATTGCAGAGCATCGATGTACTTCCGGAACTCGATCAGCCCGACGCGCGCCGAGGAGTAGCTGGTGTCGGACAAGTCGCCGCTCAAAATGTTGTACGGCAACCCGAGGCCGCTGGCGATCAGCCGCAACTGTGTCTTGGCGAAATCGGAGTAGCCCGCAGTCTCCGGCGGGTCTGAGAACTCCAACGACTCGCCGGGCGAAAGGCGCTGGATGGTTCCCGGCTCCAGGCTCGCGGTCCACGTGCCGTCATCCGCTTTTGCCGCGCCCAGCGGGTTATCGTTGGGCGTTGTGATGAACCCCGTGAGCAGGGCGCCCGTCTTCTGCTTCACCAGCGTGGCGCGGTCGAACTGGTCCAGGTCGTTGAGCTTTGTCATGATCGGCAACAGCGCCGAGACGCCCCGGACCTGGCCGGGAATTGTCGGGCGGAAGATCTGCAAGACTTCGGTTGACGGAACGCGGTTGATTTTCGGGAGCCGAAGCAGATTGCCGGGGTGCCACTCATATATGTAGAAAGCGATGCGGCGGCCCGCCGAGTCGAACTCCACTCCGGCGAGCACGTTGTCCCGGGTAGTGGTCGTGTCGATGAACTCGGCCGGCAGCAGTTGCAGCCTGAGCGACCCCTCGGTGTCGGTCGTGAACCGGACGAAGATCTCGCCGTCGATGAACATCATCCTGGCGGCGAGGGCCTGGAGTCCATAGAAATTGACCAGCCCGTCGATGTCGGCAACATCCGTCCAGGCATTCCAGGTGTCGAGCAGCATACTTTTCAACTCCGGGCTGGCGATCTTCGGCAGCAGCGTGATGCCCGGCCCGACCAAGTTATCTACGAATGCCTGCACTGCCCGCGCGGCAACCGCGCTGTTGGCCACCAGATAGCGGACGCGATTCCGGATCATCGGGTTCGGCGCGGTGTGCGAGTACTCGGGAATCGGATCGTTCCACAGGCCGATGTTCCGGCGGTCGCGCGGCAGGTCGGCGGCCGAGCGCACCACTTCCTTCCGCTCACCTGAGCGGGTTTTGAATAGCCAATTGAGCATGATAATTAGGTCCGGAAGTGAATGGTTGAGGTGGTCCCGCACCGGCCAGTCTTGGCGCGTGCGGGCTGCTGCGGCCAGGTCTTCGCGCCCTTGGCAACACGATTCAACTCGACGTCGTGAGCTACTTGCGCGCTCTCACGGAAGTTCATCACGACCTGCCGTTGGGCGCCAAACTCCTCAGGCCGGTACCGCACTCCCTCGGGTTTCACGAGCCGGATGCGGCTATGGTTGCCAATGCCGACGTAGCCCGCCAGGACGAACCGGCCAAGGACTTCCTGCCCCGATGCGGACATGCAAACGCGCCCCGAGAAGTCGACTACTTCGACGGGTACGTCCTGCCGCCGCAGGATCACTTCCAACTGCTCTCCCGCGAACTGCATAGGCACACCTCTCCTGTCGGTGGGC
>JAPKZC010000207.1 GCA_026394025.1 Candidatus Solibacter sp. | reverse complement strand
ACGAATCCGCCCATTGCGATGGTGGCGAAGATTCGAACCACGACTTGCAGTAAGGTCGCGTGCATGGCGCGCTCTCCGTCGAACCCGGAGGAGACCGGAGCTACCAGCAGTACCGTGGACGCCGCCATCGCCAGAACAAATGACACCGCTGTGAGCCGCGTTCTCATGCCGGCTCACTCGTGCCGCAGGGCAGCAATGGGGTCGAGGCGGGCCGCTTTCAGCGCCGGCCAGAGGCCGAAGAACAGGCCCACACTAGTGGCGACACTGAACCCGGCCACCACGCTCCACATGGGCACGGTGGAAGGCAGGCTGGGGACGAACGTGCGAATAGCCACACTGAGCAGCCAGCCAATCAGGATGCCAATCAGGCCCCCGGATGCGGTCAGCGTCATGGCTTCCAACAGGAACTGCCAGGTGATATCGCTACGCCGCGCGCCGACGGCCTTGCGTACGCCAATTTCCCGGGTCCGTTCGGTGACCGACACCAGCATGATGTTCATCACTCCTATACCGCCCACCAGCAAGCCGATGGATGAAATCACCACCATGACCAGGCCCACCGCGGCGATGAGCTGGCGGAACTGGCCGATGAGACTCTCGGCGCTGGAGATGCCGAAGTTGTCGGGATCCGCTGGTTTCACGCGGCGGCGGCGGCGCAACAGTTCGGTCACCTCGTCCTTGGCCTGATCCATTCTGCCCGGTTCCACCAGCACGCAGATGAAGTTGTCCTTGGCGTCCGGGTAGGCCTTCTGGTACGAGTGGTAGGGGATGAAAATGGCTTTGTCGTTCTGGTCGTCGCCCAGGAACGATTTGAATTTGGCGAGGGTACCGATGATTTCCAGGCTCTGCCCGTCGACCAGAATGGTTTTGCCCAGCGGATCTCCATGGGCGAAGAACCTCTCGCGAACGCTGTTGCCGATCACGGCCACGGCGCGCCGGTGGGCGTCGTCGGCTTCGGTAAAGAAACGGCCTTCGCTGAGCGTGGTATTGAGGAGCCGCAAATGGTCGGCGGTGACGCCGACGAAGAGCGCGTCGTGCATGTCCTGGCCCTTGTACCGGGCGGTCACGGGAGGCAAGCCGAAGTCGCCCAATTCGCGAAACAGCTCCACGGAAACCGCCGCGGCAGAGGGTGCCTGCTCCTTAATGGCCATGGCGTCCTCATAGCTGAGGGGCTTGCGCAACCGCTCTTCGCGGGTCAGGACGTGCGGCGCGCCCATTTGGAGCTTGTAGACCCAAAGCGAGCGGGTGCCGAATTGCTCCGCCACGTCCACCAGTTGCTTGTCCAGTCCCGCGATGATGGAAGTTACCGCGATCACCGTGGCGGTGCCGATCAGCACGCCGAGGATGGTGAGGAACGAGCGGAATTTGTGGGTGCGCAGCGTGTCCATCGCCAGCAGTAAATTCTCGCGAACGTGTTGACGGTAGGCCTGCACCATGGGAACCTCAATTCTCCGATCTGAGAGCCTCGATGGGATCCAGGCGGGCTGCCTTCTTGGCCGGGTAGATGCCGAAAAAGAGGCCCACAGCGGTGGAAAGCGACACGCCCACCACCACTGCGGAGAGAGGGATCTCAGCGGTGAAGTACAGGTTGACTGCGCGGGCGATGACGACGGCGAACAGCACGCCTGCGATGCCACCCATGCTGGCCATCATGCCGGATTCAAAAACGAACTGCCACAGAATGTCATGGCGGCGCGCTCCCAGCGATTTGCGGATGCCGATTTCGTGGGTGCGCTCGGTCACGCTGGCCAGCATGATGTTCATGATCACGATTCCGCCCACCACCATGAACACGGCCACCAGTCCGATGGTGACGGCGAAAATCGTGCCGGTCAGGTTCTTCCAGGCGCTCATCAGGGTGTCGGAAGCATTGATGCCGAATGTATCATCCTCGCGATAGGGGACGTGGCGGCGGGCACGCATCAAAGCCCGGACTTCGTCCTGGAGTTCCAGCATGTGCCGGCCATCCGGCGCCTTGATGTATACCAGGAGTTCCGGACGGCCCATCCAGATGGTGCGAAAGGTGCTCAGGGGAACGATGGCGAAGTTATCCTGGCTTTGTCCGAACGTACTGCCCTGTCTCTCGGTGACACCGATTACGCGGAATGGCAGACCCGCCACCTGAATCTCACTGTCGAGAGGGTCGGAGTTGGGAAATAGCTTTTCCACCAGATCCGGCCCGATTACGCAGACTCGCGCGTTGTGCTGGTAGTCGGCGTCATTGAGGTAGCGCCCCTTTTCCACTTTCTCGCGGCCAATCTCGGCAAAGCTCGCAGTCATCGCGTTCAGCGTGATCTCGTCAATCACACGGCCCTTATAACGCGCCGGCGGACTGGGCCTAAGGTTGGCCATGGCTCCGATTTGCTGGTACCCCTGGAGGTTGTCCCGCAGAAACTCGTAGTCCTCAATGCGGATGGGTTTGTTGCGCCGGCGTGCGTTCAGGAAAGAGTCGAAGCCCTGTGCCCATTGAAACTGGTGAAGCACGAAGGTATTGGTGCCCAGGTTGGCGATGTGCTCCGCAATGTAGAGGTTCATGCCGTTGACCACCGACATGACCACGATCAGGGTAGTGGTGGCAATCACCACGCCGAGCAATGTCAGGAAGGAGCGGAGCTTGTGACTGCGCAATGCCTCTAGCGCAATCCAGAAGGCCTCGCGGGCCGTCACCCATTTGGTGATGCCGCGGCCTTCCTTCCGCGCTCGCTCTTGTGCCGGAGATTGGACGCGATGGGGCACCTCCGCCCATTCTCAATGAAAATGCATGGAGCGTGCAACGGGCAGGAAGTATTTGGGTGTGCGCCGTGGACGGTTGCTGTAAGTGCCCGCCAATTGAGAGAATCTCATCCGAGTGCGACCGTTAGGGAGCGTTCGCCTCGGGCTACGACAGCAGCAACTCCAGATCTTCGCGTTTCAGATCGCGAATCAGACTGTTGTCTTCGCCCAGGATGGCGTCGGCCAGTTCGCGCTTGGTCTTCTGTAACTCGAGCACCTTTTCCTCCACCGTGCCGCGCGCAATCAGCCGGTAGGCGAACACCGGGCGCGTCTGGCCGATGCGGTGCGCGCGGTCCACGGCCTGCGCTTCCACGGCGGGGTTCCACCAGGGATCGAGCAGGAATACGTACTCGGCCGCCGTCAGGTTCAGGCCCAGACCGCCGGCCTTGAGGCTGATCAGGAACAGGCCGCACCCCGGATCGTTCTGAAAGGCGTCCACGTGCGCCTCCCGATTGCGGGTGGCGCCGTCCAGGTATTCGTAGCGGATGCCGGCGTCATCCAGGCGGGAGCGCACGATGGCCAGCAGGCTGGTGAACTGCGAGAACACCAACGCCTTATGCCCCTCCTCCCGCAACTCCTCCAACTGATCCATGAGGACGTCCAATTTGGCGCTGGGTTCCTTGGAGCGCTTCAGGTCGATCAAGCCGGGATGGCAGGCCGCCTGACGCAGCCGCAACAGGGCTTCCAGTACGTGCATTCTCGATTTGCCGATTCCCTGCGCTTTCACGCGAGCCAGCAGGGTTTCCCGGTAGTGCTTCCGCAACTCGTCGTACTGTTTTCTCTGCGGGCCTTCCAGCTCGCAGAAGATGGTCTGTTCGGTCTTCTCTGGCAATTCGCGCGCCACCTGCTGTTTGGTGCGCCGCAGAATGAAAGGGCGCAGGGCTTGGGCGAGGATGCGCCGGGCATCCTCGCCGGGATTACGCGCCAGGCCGCCCGCCATGTTGAGCACCCTGGCCTCGCCCAGCATGCCCGGGTTGAGGAACTCGAACAGGCTCCACAGCTCTCCCAGATGGTTCTCAACCGGAGTGCCGCTGAGGGCCAAGCGGTGCTTTCCGCGCAGCAGGCGCACGGCTTTGGCCGAAGCCGTGGCGGAGTTCTTGACGGCCTGAGCTTCATCGAGCACCACGTAATCGAACTCCATCCCTGCCAGTTGCGCGGCATCGCGCAGCAAAGTGCCATAGGTGGTGAGTACCAGATCGTGCCGCGCAATCAGCGCCGTGTCGCGCGCCAGGCCGGTGTGCTCCAGCACGCGCAATTGCGGCGTGAAGCGCTGTGCCTCGGAGCGCCAGTTGAACATCAGCGATTTCGGCGCCACCACCAGCGACGGGCCGCGACCCTCGGTGCGCCGCGTTTCCAGGGCGGCGAGCACTTGCGCTGTCTTGCCCACGCCCATGTCGTCCGCCAGGCAGCCGCCGAAGCCGAATTCGCGCAAGAACTCCATCCAGCCCAGGCCTTCGCACTGGTAATCGCGCAGTTGTCCGACGAAGCCGGCGGGCTGCGCCGCCGTCTTCACGCCGGTGAAGGTGCGCATGCGTTCGCGGACGCGCTGGAACATCTCATCGACGCGCACTTCCGGCTGGGCCGCGAGCAGCGCATCCAAGAGGCTCGCCTGATTGCGCCGGAAGCGCAGGTGGTCCTCTTGCTTGGAGCCCAGGCCGGCCAGCGGGGCGAAGCGCTCCAGCCACTCCTCGGGCAACAGGCCGTAGGTGCCATCGCCCAGGCGCACCATGGTGTCGCCGCGCCGCACGGCAGCCAGCAACGCAGGCAGACTGGCCGTCTGGCCGTCGTAGTCCACCTCGCCGTGGAGTTCGAACCAGTCGATGCCGCTGCGCACGTCCACGCGGGTGCTTCCCGGGCGGCGGAAAGCCTTGCCTTCGGCCTCCACATGCCAGCCGGCATGGATCAATTCGCGGACCACCTTGGGCATGGATTTGAGGCCAAGGCGCCACGCGGTGGAGGCGTCGCTGGCCGGGCGCAGGCCGAGTTCCTTGAGCTTGTCGCGCGCGGCGCCCTCGCATTCTGCGTCGCGGACCAGGTAGACGCGTTCCTCGGCTAACCAGATCCCGCGGCCAGGCGATCCCGACTCCGTCCAGCCGCGCCCGTAGTCCAGCAGGAGGAGCGCGCGAAAGTAGTCCTCGCCCCAGGTTTCCCGATGCTGAGTGACGCGCAGGCCGAGGCGCGGCTGCACGTGGCGTTCCTCGAACCTGAGCGCCTCATCGACATCCAGCGGAGGCACCACGTTCAACTCCAGCAGGTTGGACATGACGCTATCGCGTTCACGGTCCGGAAAGGGAATCTGCTTCAGGGAGAGGAGCCGTGTAATCCAGGGGAATGCGCCGCCATCGTCGAGCCGCGCGATCTTGCCTCGCGCCACCAGGAATCCGCCTTCCACAATCAGCGACGGCTCACTCAACTCCATACGCTCTTCGCAACGGCGCAGCGAGCCGGTGATTTTCCATTGGTCGCGATCGTCCTGCCGCACGTCCAGCCATAGCCTCCACGGAGCGAGATCGTCCCAGGCGAGTGGTTGCAGGTCGGTGGAGGACATCTTGCGAGTAAACAGCCGGCCGGTGGCGGCCACAAGGGGAATCAGCCGCAGCGCCAGAGTGTATGAGACCGCTTTGCGTGCCGCCACACCGCTGGCGGCGGCATATGAGTAGATGTAGTATTCCTGCCCCCCCAGGATAGAGGAAATGGCCTCGGCGTCCACCGGGTCCGGCAGGGTGCCCACCTGCGAAGGCGCGATCCGGAACTCCTTGTTGACGGTCCAGTCCCCGTTTTTCTTTCGCGACCGCGAAAACAGTTCAAGGACAATCGCGCCGGCCACTTTCGACCCGCCGGGGTCCACGACGTAGAGGATCTCGAGCTCCGGCGGCCAGACCGGCGTCTTTAGCTTCCTGGCTTCCAGACTCTGCCGTATATCGGTCAGGTACTCCTGCCAGGCAGGAGCTTGCGGCGGCGGGGGCGCAAGGGAGCGAAACTGCCAGCGGGTCAGTTCGCGTTCGCAATCCGGGTCTTCATCGCGATAGAGCCGCAGGGCGCCGCCCTTGGTGGCTTCCCCCATCACGCCGCGCCGGTCGGCTTCGAGGACTGCGGCCCAGAGGTGCTTGCAGCGGCCGAAATCGGCAAAATAAGGACACGCGCAATACACCAGCAGACGGTCGCCCTGGTGAGTCATGCGAACTGGGTAGGGGCTGCTGCCTTGCACTTCGCCGAATAGGTGCGCCTGATTGGCCTCGGTAATCCGCACGGCGTGGGCGTGAAACAGATCCAGGCCCTTGAACTGGAGGCGTCTTTCAAATTGAAATGCTAACTTACTGGCGAGAGGCATCGGAGGAGCAATCCCTCATTGTAGCTTCTGTTCGCCGGGCAGTGGCCAGTTTGGAGCGCGGGTCGAGGATGCGGGCGGTAATGAGGGCGCAGATGAGATCGCGCTCGGGGCAACGAGAGCGGGAGAGCAGATCGTGCAGGCCGAACTGAAGGGTGCCTGGCGATGCTTAAACTCCCGTTAATGTTGCGTCAACTGCTGCGCTTGCCTGTGGCATCATGGCGGGATGGATCTCTGGACGATGAGCGATCTCTGCACTCCGTGGTGTGTGCATGTGGTGGCGACGCTGCGGATCGCCGATCATATTGAAGCTGGGAACTCGGAGATCGGGCCGCTCGCCTTCGTGGCCGGCGCCGACCGCGACTCGTTGCACAGGGTGCTGCGGCACCTGGTCAGCAAGGGCCTCTTTGCCGAGCCGGCGCCCGGGCGGTTCGAGTTGAACGAACCGGCCCAAGGTCTGCTGGGGGAAGCAAACCTCCTGGGCCTCAATCTCGATGCCTTTGGCGGCCGTATGGCGCATGCCTGGGGGACCCTGCTGTCCGCCGTGCGCAGCGGCAAGCCGGCGTACCACGAGGCTTTCGGCCGTAGGTTCTGGGAGGACCTGGATGCCCATCCGGAGATCGCCGCCAGCTTCGATGCACTGATGGGTCCGGCCGGGCACGGCGTGCCGGATTGGCATGTCCTGGTGGATGCCGCGGACTGGGAACAGGTTCGCACGGTGGTGGACGTCGGCGGCGGAACGGGGGCGCTGTTGGCGGAGATCCTGCGCGCGCGGCCCGAGGTCCGCGGCACCCTTGTCGATCTGCCGCGGACGGTGGCCCGGTCGGGCGAGGTGTTCCAGGCGGCGGGCGTGACGGATCGCGTGACTGTCGCGGGGCAGAGCTTTTTCGACGCGCTGCCGGGCGGGGGCGACGTCTATATAGTGAAGGGCGTCCTCTACGACTGGCCAGATCGCGAGGCGACGGCCATTCTGAAACGCTGCGCCGAGGCGGCGCGCCCATCCGGGCGGGTGGTGGTCTTCAGCGGGGCGGGACCGGGCGAGGACGCATCGCCGGAGTTGCTCATGATGGTCCTGGGGGGCGGCAGGGGCCGGACGTTGGACGAATTACGCGGGATGGCTGCTGAGGCAGGCTTGGAGGTGGGGGCGGTGGGGCGCCAGGCTTCGGGGCGGGTGATCGTGGAGTGTTGGCCACTCTGATTGACCCGAGTGACAAGACCGGGGACAATCAAGGGCATGAAATCGTTGAGAGCCCCGTTGGCACTCGCCGTTATGCTTCCCTGCCTCACGCCGGCCGCCACGCCGGATTGGTTTCCGCGCGCCGATATGATGACCATCGGCGCCTACTACTATCCCGAAGCCTGGCCGGAGAGCCAGTGGGCGCGCGATATGGCGAACATGCGTAAGATGGGCATGGAGTTCGTCCACATGGGCGACTTCGCGTGGGCCTTCATGGAGCCCGAGGAGGGCAAATACCAGTTCGATTGGCTGGAGAAGAACGTCGCGCTGGCCGCCCAGAACGGCATGAAGGTGATTCTGTGCACACCCACCGCGGCGCCGCCGGTGTGGCTTTCGCGCAAACATCCCGAG
The DNA here is from genome assembly GCA_026394025.1 of Candidatus Solibacter sp. Taxonomy (GTDB): domain Bacteria; phylum Acidobacteriota; class Terriglobia; order Bryobacterales; family Bryobacteraceae; genus Solibacter. The sequence continues at coordinate 2,384 of JAPKZC010000207.1, read as the reverse complement.
ACGCTGATGGTGGACGCCACGGGACGCCGCATGAATCACGGCGGGCGGGAGCAGGGCGACTGGAGCTCGCCGGTGTATCGCGAATACGCGGCCAGGATCACCACCGAACTGGCCAAGCGCTTCGGTCACGATAAGCGTGTGTGGGGCTGGCAGCTCGACAACGAACTCAGTCACTACGAGAAGCAGTACTCCTACTCCCCGGCGGCCACGCTGCGCTTCCGCGACTGGCTGCGCGAGAAATATGGCACTATCGGCCGGCTGAACACGGATTGGGGTACGGCCTTCTGGTCGATGGTGTACCAGAATTTCGACCAGATCGAAATTCCCAATCAACTGGAGCACCCGGCGCTACCGAATCCTCACGCGCAACTGGATTTCGCCCGCTGGTTCGCCAGGGAGGCGGCCGGGTACCTGCGCATGCAGACCGCCCTGCTGCGGCAATACGGCGCCGGCCAATGGATCACCACCAACTTCATGGCGATGCATGGCGACGTGGACCCGACGCTGTCCGCCAAGGATCTGGATGTGTTCACTTGGACGCACTATCCGGTGCATGGCGACGTTTTCGCCGAGAACGGGCCGCTGGGCTTCCGTCTGGGGAGCGGCGCGGTGCAGAGCTTCATGCACGATTTCATGCGGCCCATCAACGGCATCTCCGGGCTGATGGAGTTGCAGCCGGGGCAGGTCAACTGGGGCGTGGTCAACCCGTGGCCACAGCCGGGCGCGATCCGTATGTGGATTCTGCGTGCGTTCGGCGCAGGTGCGCGGATGGTGGCCACCTACCGATACCGGCAGCCTCTCATCGGTAGCGAACAGTATCACAAGGGGCTGGTGGAGACCGACGGCGTGACCCCTTCGCCGGGCGGCCGCGAGTATGCCGAGGCCATGGCCGACGTAGTCAAACTGCGCGCCAAGTATCGCGCGGACGCCAAGGAGCCGGCGGACTACACCAAGCGCCGCACCGCGTTCCTGATCAATTTCGACAATCGTTGGGATATCGACATCCACAAGCAGACTACACGGTGGGATACGGTGGAGCACTGGATGAAATACTACCGCGCGTTGAAGAGCATGATGGCGCCGGTGGATGTGGTGACGGAGGATCGCGACCTGAGCCGGTATCCGTTCGTGGTGGCGCCGGCCTACCAATTGGTGGACGATGCGCTGATTGCCAAATGGACGGCGTATGCGGAGAACGGCGGCAACCTGGTGCTGACCGCGCGGTCGGGCCAAAAGGACAGGCGCGGACATTTCCCGGAGACGCTATGGGCGGAGCGGATCTACGGCTTGATAGGCGCCAAGCTGCCGATTTACGACCTGCTGCCGGGGACCATCGAGGGGCACGTGGCGGCCGATGGCGTGCGCTACGCGTGGGGTTCGTGGGCCGACGTGCTGGAGCCTCAAGCCGGCACCACAACGCTGGCCACATACGCGGACCAGTTCTACGCCGGCAAGGCAGCGGCAGTGACGCGCAAGCTGGGCAAGGGGACGGTGACTTACATCGCCGTGGATACGCTGAAGGGCGAGTTGGAAATGGCGCTGCTGCGCAAGGTGTACGCGAGTGCGGGCGCGGCTCCGGCGAGCTTGAAGGCGGACTTTTTGGTGGATTGGCGCGACGGCTTCTGGGTGGCGACCAACTTCACTTCGACGGCGCAAGCGATTCCAGCACGCGTGGGTGCGCCGTTGCTGCTGGGGACGCGGTCTGTGCCGCCGGGCGGCGTGGCGGTGTGGGTTGAGTGACGCGGACCAGGCCTTCGAGATGGCGATTGCCGTGGAGCCGGCGGATATCGATGGGCTGGGTCACGTCAACAACGTAGTCTACGTGCGCTGGGTGCAGGACGTCGCCGTCGCGCACTGGAGAGCGGTGGCAAGCGCGGCGGATCAGGAAAAGCTTTTGTGGATCGTCGTGCGGCACGAGATCGATTACAGGCAGGCGGCGCGCCTGGGCGACGCGATCCTGGCCCGGACGTGGGTGGGCACGGCAACGCGGATCAGGTTCGAGCGGCACACGGAACTGCGGCGGACGAGCGACGGGTGTCTGCTGGCGAAGGCGAAGACGCTGTGGTGCCCCGTCGACGCGGTCACGGGCAGGCCGACGAGTGTGAGCGCGGAGGTGAGGGCGGGTTTCTCGGTAGCTTAGTACTCACGTTCGGAATTGCGGTGACGCACTTAGGCCCAACGCACTTCCCATAGCAGATCGAATCTGAAAAGCCGTCTTCTAACGCCGTCATCCGCTCGCGATCCACGGAGCGCGCTCAGATGACCGCGCGCAGCCGACTGGCTGGGAGTTGGCAACCGGGATCGGGAGGCGTGGGTCGGGGCCAGGTCCCGCACTCTTCCTTCCCCGACCACCGCTACGACTTCATGAGGGGGCTTCTTGGGTT
>JAPKZC010000194.1 GCA_026394025.1 Candidatus Solibacter sp. | reverse complement strand
CGCAGCGCGTGGAGGGTCTCGGAACCGCGCTCGGCGTGGATGCGGAGATCAAAGACCGCACGCAACTCCAGCAGGAACTCGCGGAATTCGTCCGCGAAGTTCCCGATGTCAGCCTGGTCCAGTTGCGCGGTTCCTCGGGAACGGTCATGCTACCAGTGCCAGAACAGCCGGTCTTTCCATCCGGTCCTCAGGAGCGCTACACGGTCACTATCCAAGGTCGACTTTTTCGCGCGTTATCCCGCCCGCTGACCTCCGCGGGAGAGACATACACCGTGCAGGTGGCCGCTTCCCTCGATGAAGTCGGCGCAATCCTCGACGATTTTCGCCGTCTCCTGGTCTGGATGATTCCCGCCGTGTTGATCCTGGCCTGCGTGGGCGGCTACTGGCTCAGTTCGCGGGCGCTGGCGCCGGTGGATGAGATTACCAGCGTGGCCAAGACGATCAGCGTGCAGAATCTCTCACGGCGGATTGCGTCGCCCCAAACTGGCGACGAGTTGCAGCGTATGGCGGAAACCTGGAACGAGGTCCTGGGCCGGCTCGATGCCGCCGTGCAGCGCATCCGGCAGTTCACCCAAGACGCGTCACACGAACTGCGTACGCCCCTCACCTTGATTCGCGCCACCGCCGAACTGGCCCTGCGCCGCGAGCGCGAGCCCGCGGAATACCGGGCGTCGCTGCGCCAGGTGGTCTCCGAAGCCGAGCGCATGACGGTACTCACCGAATCCCTGCTCACGCTGGCGCGCGCCGATACGCATGGCATGGACATGGCGTTGACTGCGACCGACCTCAGCCTACTGGTGAATTCCGTCGTGGAGCAGAACGCCGCCCGAGCCCTGGAGAAGGGCGTCACGTTGCGGGCCCGCTCCGCTGCGCAGTCTGCCGTAGCGGCCGCTGACGCCGCGGGGTTGCGGCGCGTGCTGATGATTCTGGTGGACAACGCGCTGAAGCATACGCCGTCAGGCGGCGCCATAACCCTATCGACCGCCGCGGTAGGCAGAAGCGTCATGCTGGCCGTGGAGGATACCGGCGACGGTATCGCGGCGGACGCCATGCCGCATCTCTTCGAACGCTTCTATCGCGCCGACGAAGCCCGCGGCAGCGGCAACGGATTCGGTTTGGGTCTGGCCATCGCACAGGCCATCGCCAGAGCGCACGGAACCAGCATCACGGTGGAAAGTTCTCCCGGCGCCGGCGCGCGATTCTCCCTGACGCTGAGAGCTTGAGCGGTTTCACGGAATTTTCAGATGCGCCTGTTAAGGTGAGCAACGGAGAGTACAAATGAAATTGACGGTTCGCATAGTCTTGTCCCTCGCAGTTGCCGCCGGTCTGGCTGTGGCGGCGAAATCGCTGGCGGTGAAGGATCTGCCGCCCGCGGTCCAGAAGACCGTTCAGGAACAAACCAAGGGCGCCGAAGTCAAGAATATCGCCAAGGAGACCGAGAAGGGCGTCACCCAGTACGAAGTGGAAACCCTGGTGAACGGCAAGCACCGGGACTTCAACGTGGATAGCAAGGGCGGCCTGATCGTAGTGGAGGAACAGGTCGCCATCGACAGCATTCCGGCCCTGGCCAAAGCGGCAATTCAGAAGACGGTGGGCACAGGCAGACTCGGCATGGTGGAAACCGTGACCAGGGCCGGCATTACCTTGTACGAAGCCGCCTACACCACCAAGGCCGGTAAGAAACTAGCCGTATTGGTAAAAGCCGACGGCACCGAAACCAAAGACCAATGAGCTACAAACTTCTGTGCATCGGACTTCTGCTGGCGAGCGCCGGGGCGCTCGCCGCGCAGCCCGCGAAGGACTGGCAATCGGTCTTCGCTGTGGACAAGGAGACACTCGGTGTCAAGGGCGCAAACCCCTACTTCAACCTGACGCCCGGATACACGCTCGCCTACCGGCACGGCAAGGACCGCGACACCTTGACGGTCTTGAACGAGACCAAGCGGATCGACGGCGTGGAAACGCGCGTGGTGGAAGATCGCGAGCTGAGAAACGGCCAAACGGTCGAGTTGACACGCGATTACTTCGCCATCGATTCCGTCACCAACGACGTCTACTATTTCGGCGAGGACGTGGACGTGTACAAGAACGGCAAAGTGGTGCGGCACGAAGGCGCCTGGCTCTCCGGCGTCAACGGCGCGAAATTCGGCATGATGATGCCCGGCGCGCCCAAGCCGGGGCAGCGGTTCTATCAGGAGCATGCGCCCGGCGTTGCCATGGACCGTTTCGAGATTCTCTCCGTCAGCGAGAAGGTCATCACGCCGGCCGGGACGTTCGAGAAGTGCGTCCACGTGGTGGAATCGAGCGCGATCGAAAAGGGGCTACGCGATCACAAGTGGTATGCGCCGGGCGTCGGCCAGGTGAAAGACGCCGAAATGGTGTTGGTCAGGTACGGGGCAAAATGACTACTTCGCCCAAGCCCAGCGAATGATCTCAGAGAGCTTCGGTGGCTGCCCCTGCATCAAAATACCGACCCGGAAAATGCGCGCGGCGACCCACGTAATTCCTGCGGTCCACAGCAGGATGCCCACCAGTCCTACCCAGGGCTGCCAGGCCGGAACTCCCATCGGCATGCACTGGCGCAGCAGCATGAGCACAGGCGTGAACGGTGGGAACAGGCTCATCGCCGTGGCCATTGCGCCGTTGGGAGCTGTCATCACCGGCATCATCACAAAGAACGGAATCATGATCGGCGCCACCAGCACCGTCGCCAGATTCTGCGCGTCCTGCGGGCTGTTGCAGGCGGCGCCCAGTGCGGAGGCGAAACTGCTCAGCATGGTCACGTACGCCACCAGGTAGACGAAGAACCAGGGCAGCAGATGGAGCGGTATCGAGCCCATCATCGCCATCCCTTGGAGCACCAGAAGCGCGCCGCAAATGTAGAACGCCGAACTGGTGAGCGAACGGCCGAGCGCCGCCAGCACGCGCGCCGCCATCAGTTCCATGGGAGTGGCCAGGCCCAGCAGCATTTCGAAGATGCGCTGGTTCTTGTCCTCGGTGACGGCGGAGAGCATGGGTGCGGTGCCCACCATGACGATCATGATCAGCATCAGCACCATCCCAAACGGTGCGGCGAAGTCTGCAATCTCGTCCTTCTTTTTCGCCTGTTGCAGCGCGCCGGTCCTGGCATCGCGCATTAGCAGGCTCATCGGATCGATGGCCACGGGAGTCAGCAGGTCCTCGAAATGGCCATCCTCCACGCCGAGTTGTGCCAGTTGCACGCTACGCACGGCGCGGTTGAGCGGTTCGCGCAGCCAGTTGCGCGTGGTATCGATGCCGCCCGCATTGGTGTAGTAGGCCACGCCCGGAGCCTTGGGCTTGGTCTCCCGGCCGGGGTGAAGCGCTTGCGGCCAGATCTCCAGAAAGGCGAAGAGTTCGCGGCTGCGGACGCGGTCCGAGAGCGCCAGCCGCTGCGCTTCCGCATCGCCCGCGGCCGGCGCCACCGCTTGCAGCACATAAAGCGCCGCGGTCTGCGCGTGCGTGATCTTGTCGTACGCTTCCTTGGCGTTCTTCTCCGCCACTGCCCGCACCAGAGCCGGCGCCACCAGCGCCGTGCGGTCCAGCACCGCGATGCGTTTCTCGTGCAGGTCGGGCTGCTTCTTCAAGATGGCAATCCCGAGAAAGCCGCCGCCGAACAGCAGCGGCGCCACCACGAGCCCGATAATGAAGGCCTTGGTGCGCACGCTTTCGACGTAATCGCGCTTGGCCATCAGCAGAATCTTACGCAACCTCCACCTCCTCCGCCGCCGGTCCGGCGATGCGTACGAAAATGTCGTGCAAGGAAGGTTTCGCGACTGAAAAGCTAGTCACCCGCGTCCGCTCCACCAGCGCGCGCAGCACCTCGTGCGGGTCGCAGCCCAGTGCCATACGCAACTCCTGAACCTGGCCGAGATCGCGCACCTTTTCCACACCAGGCAGATCGTCCAGCACGGCGAGACCTCCGCCCACGGCCACGCGGATCGTGTCGTTGGAGTACTGGTCCTGAATCGACGCCAGCGTGCCGTCCAGCACCTTCTTCCCCCGGAAGATCATGCAGATGTGATCGCACATGGTTTCCGCCACCGTCATATCGTGGGTGCTCAGGATGACCGTGGCGCCACGGCGCCGCAGATCGAGGATGGCCTCGCGCAGCGCATCGGCACTCACCGGATCGAGCCCGGTGAAGGGCTCATCCAGGATCAGGAGTTTGGGCTCCGGCACCACCGCGGCGATGAATTGTACCCGCTGGCTCATGCCTTTACTCAGCGTGGCCACGCGCCGATTGGCGCAGTGCTCCAGGTCAAGGCGCGCAAGCCATGCAGACACCTCCTTGCCGACATTGCGACCGCCGCGCAACTCGCCGAAAAACTCCAGCAGGGCGCGCACCTGCATCTTGCGGTAAAGGCCGCGCTCCTCGGGGAGGTATCCAATCAGGTGATTTCGCGCGCCCGACATCTCCTCACCCAGCACGCGGATCTGCCCCCGATCGGGATAGAAGATGTTGACGATCATGCGAATGGTGGTCGTCTTTCCGCTGCCATTCGGACCGATGAAACCGTAGACGCTGCCTTCGGGCGCGCTGAGGGAGAGGTCATCCACCGCGGTGACCTCACCGAAAGTCTTGGTGACGCTTACGATTTCCACCGCCGGCATCACTCCAGAGTGCCATAAGGCCGCACCTTGCGCATCCGAGCGCTACCCGGAGCCGCGCCTCACTGCGGAAACATACCGCGCAGCCAGTCGTTCAACACGCAATCTATGACCAGGTGGACGCGGTCGGTGGCGCCGCGATTGTGGATCCGGTGAGGCAGATTGAAGTTGATGTACCAGCACTCCCGCTCGCCCATGGCCAACGGCTTGCCCTCCACGGCGAACTCCACCGCGGGATTAGTCTGAACTGGAATGTGTATCCGCACCTCGCCGTCCTCATAACTCAGGTTGTAATCGCGATGTTCCTTGATGTTGGAACCCGGACTGAGTTTCAGAAGCCGCACCAGTTGCAGCGGACAATGAAACGCCGCCAGCACCTGGCCGATATAGGGACACCGCTTCAGTACGTCCAGATCCACATAGGTGCGCTTGCCCGGATCAGGATACAACGGCACGTGCGCGCCTTCCGTGGTACGGAGGGCCACGCCGCTCCAAAGGCCATCGTAGTAACTGGTATTGAAGTGAGCGGTCCATTCCTCGGGCTGGATTCCCGCCAGGTCCGCCTGAAGCCGCCGGCGGCGGTTCACCTGAAGCTCGACCCTTGCGTGGTTTTCCACGAAGGCGGTTATCGCGGCGGAAGCGGGAGCATGCTCGCGAACTTCGCCGCTGGCTGCCACATCGGCCTGCCATGCTCCAGTGGCTCGGCCTGTGTCTTGACGCCCAGAGTGCGCGCCCGTAGGGAGTCAAGCCCTACCCGCACATGCTGCGTTGGCTGCGCGTCTGAATTTCACCGCGACGGCTACGACGGGTGTGCGCCGCGCGTCCCCACAAACACGGAGTAAAGGGACTGGCTGGCTGTCATGTACAGCCGGTTGCGCTTCGGCCCGCCGAAACAGACGTTGGCGCAGATCTCCGGCAGCAGGATCATGCCGATGCGTTGCCCCTGCGGCGAAAACACGTGTACGCCGTCGTACCCCGCGCCGCCTTGAGCCGCCGCCCAGATGTTACCGTCCACGTCCGCGCGGATTCCGTCGGACCCGCCCGACTTACCATTGAGCTTCAGGTCCGTGAACAACCGCCCGCCGCTGAGTTTGTTGCCCGCCACGTCGAAGACCTGTATGTTACTCGGAGCGCCCGTATCCACTACGTACAGCTTCTTGTAGTCGTGCGAAAAACAGAGGCCATTGGGCTTGTCGGGCGCATCGGTCACAACCTCAATGCGTGCCGTCTTCGGGTCCACCCGGTAGACGGCTTCTTTGTTCTCCTGGCGCGCGGGAAAGCCTTCGTAGCTGCCCATGATTCCGTAGGGCGGGTCAGTGAACCAGACGCCGCCATCGGGATGCACCACCACGTCGTTCGGCGAGTTCAACGGCTTGCCGTTGTACTTATCGGCGATCACGGTCACAGAGCCATCGTGCTCGTAGCGCACCACGCGGCGTCCGGCATGCTCGCACGCCAGTTGCCGGCCTTCGAATTCGAAGGTGTTCCCGTTG
>JAPKZC010000569.1 GCA_026394025.1 Candidatus Solibacter sp. | reverse complement strand
TTCGGCGGCGCTGACCGCCTGGCGTCTGGAACTCACCAGGGCACGCACGGCGTCCACCTGCTTTGCCGCGGTTGTGAGCTCGTTGCCGGCGATGACTCCGGGGGTTTCCGCCGCCTTCTTCAGCTTGTCCCAGGTGCTCTGCGCGGCCGCCAGTTGGGCTTCGGCCTGGAGGCGGTCGCTCTCGGCAGCATGCACGCGGGATTCGGCTTCGGCAATCCGCGCGGCCATCTCGGGGGCGCTCAACTGGGCGAGGAGTTGGCCTTGTTTGACGACACTTCCCCGATCGACCAGGACCTTCTCGACATAGCCCGGCACGCGGGCGTGGAGCGAGACCATGAGGAGCGGCTGGAACTCGCCGGGTAGGTCCGCAGTGCGGGAGAGGAGCTTGGAGACGACAGGCGCGAAGTCCGGGGGTTGGGAGAAGGCTGGGGTGGCGAGGAGGGTCAGGGTGAGGAGGAGCCAGGAGAGAGTGACTTCGACGCGGGGGCGCGGAGGCGCGGAGAAAAACGCGGACAACGCATTTGAGGGTGTTGCCCGGGTGGGGCGTGGAGGGCCGGGGGCACAAAGAGCGCGAAGAAAGCGGAGGGACGGTAGCATTCGGTCCGGGAGGCCAGCTTGCGGAGTAAGTGCAGAATGCTGAGAGTCGCAAAGGTAGAAACGATCAATCCGCCGATAACGGCGCGAGCCAGCGGGGCCGCTTGTGCGCCACCCTCGCCGACGCCGATGGCCATGGGCGTCATGCCGCAGATCATGGCGGATGCCGTCATGAGAACGGCGCGCAAGCGGCCGCCGGCGCCTTCCCGGGTGGCTTCGAACAGCGGCATGCCTTCGCGTCTGGAATGCTCGGCGAAGGTGACCAGCAGGATGGAATTGGCGACGGCGATGCCGATGGCCATGATGGCGCCCATGAACGATTGCACGTTCAGGGTGGTGCCGGTGATGTGGAGCATGAGAACTACGCCGCAGAGGACGGCGGGGACGGTCAGTACGATCGCCAGGGCCAGCCGGACGGATTGGAAGTTGGCGGATAGCAGCAGGAAGATGACGAGGACGGCGAGCAGCAATCCCACGCGCAGGCCGGATATGGTCTGTTCGAGCGGTGGAATCTGGCCACGGTACTTGACGCTCACGCCCTTGGGCGGGTCGCCGACGCGGGCCAGCGCGGCATTCAGCTTTTGGGACGCTTCACCGAGGGAGAGGCCGTGGATGTTGGCGGTGAGCGAGACGACGCGCTGGCCGTTGTACCTTTCGATGAGTCCGGGCATGGCGCCGAATTTGATGGTGGCGACGTCGGTAAGACGGGTTTCCGCGCGGCCGTTCTGCATCACGGGAAGGCGGCCCAGTTCGTCAGGGCCCTGCATGCGGTTCTGCGGCAACTGTACCTGAATCTGAAAGGCATTCCCGGAATTCGGATCGCGCCAGTAGTTGGGCTGGATGAAGCGGGATGACCCGGTGGCCGGCACGATAGACCGCGAGACGTCCGCCATGGTCAGACCGAACTGGCCGGCGCGCTCGCGGTCGATGGTGATGTCGAGCGTAGGATAGTTGAGTTCCTGGGCATACTGGAGATCGCGCAGAAAGGGGAGTTTGGCCATTTCCGCCTGCACTTTCACGGCGTAGGCGGCGTCATCCTGCAGGCTGACTCCCTGCACGGCGACTTCAATGGGCGTGGGCGACCCGAAGCTCATCACCTGGCTGACGATGTCGCCGGCTTCGAAGGAGACCTGCGAGCCGGGGAGGGCCTGGCGGAGCCCGGCGCGCAGTTTCTCGCGCAGCGGTTCGCCACGGGCCGCAGTGGGTTTCAGCGCGATCTGGATAACCGCCTCCTGCGGCCCGCTGGTGAACAGGTGGATTAGATTCACCGGGTAGCTGGAGGGCACGACGCCGACGAAATCGCTGGTGATCGCGATGTTGTCGGGACCGATATCGCGTCGGATGACGTCGAGCGCGCGAAGCACCTGGCGCTCAGACTCCTCCACGCGCGTTCCGGCTGGGGCGCGCAGGCGGATGCGCAGAATGGGAGCATCGATGTCGGGGAAAATCTCGGTTCCCATTTGCGGAATCAGCATCACCAGCAGGGCGGCCGAGGACGCCAGATAGAGCAAGACGAGAGGCCAGCGGAAACGCAGGATGACACCGAGATAACGCAGGTAGAACCCGCGCAGGAGTCCGAAGAAGCCTTCACTCTCCTCGCCGCGGTGGCCTTCTTTCATCAGCCACGCCGAGAAGACCGGCACCAGACTGCTGGACAGCAAGTAGGAAGCGATCATCGAGAATGCGACGGCGAGAGAGAGCGGCACAAAGAGCTGACGCCCCACACCGACCATGAAGAAGGAGGGAACGAAGACAGCCAGAATGCAGAACATGGAAAGGAGGCGTGCCATGGCCGTGCGCGAGCAGGCCTCGACGACGGCGCGGGCGCGGGAGACGCCGGGCAGCATCCGGGTATGGATGTTCTCGATCTCCACCGTGGCCTCGTCCACCAGAACACCCACTGCTAGAGCAAGGCCGCCGAGCGTCATGATGTTGATGGTCTGACCGGTGGCCCACAGGAGGATCACGGCACTCAGCAGGGCGAACGGAATGTTGAGGACGACAATCAGCGCGCTACGCCAATCGCGCAGGAAGATGAGCACCATCAGACCGGTGAGCGCGGCACCCAGCAGACCCTCCACAACCAGGCCGCGGATGGCATTGCGCACGTACGGCGACTGGTCGAATTCCAGGCGGACATCGACATCGTCGGGTACGGCTTTCTTGAATTCGGGGATGGCCGCCTTGACGGCATTGATCACCGATAGGGTAGATGCATCGGCACGTTTGGTGACCGGGATATAGACCGTGCGGCGTCCGTTGACATGGGCGTAGGCGGTGATGAGATCGGTGCCGTTCTCAATAGTCCCAATGTCGCGCAGATAGACCGTGGATCCTGCACCTGGCCGGATAGGCGTGCCGAGGAGTTCCAGCAGGTTGCCGCCGAGAGCGGCGTTGGTTCTGGCGATGCGGTTCACGGTGCCGGTCGCGATATTGCCCGACGGCATCACGAGGCTCGCCCTAGTGACGGCGGCGAGGGCTTCGTCGGGGGAGATACCGTACTGCTGAAGCTTGTCGGGATTGAGCGTGATGACGATGGTCCGCTGGTTCCCGCCGAATGGGGGCGGTGCGGAAACACCTGGCAGGGTGGCGAAAAGTGGACGCACGCGGTTGAGGGCGAAATCCTGCATTTCCCCCTGGGTGCGGGCCGCACTGCTAAAGATCAACTGGCCGACGGGCACGCTACCGGCGTCAAAACGGGTGATGAAAGGCGGCACGGTGCCGGGGGGCATGAAGGCGCGGGCGCGGTTCACGTAGCCGACGGTCTCGGACATCGCCTGGCTCAGGTTGGTGCCCTCATGGAATACCAACTTCATGAGCGCGGCGCCTTGGATGCTCTTGCTCTCCACGTGATCGATGCCAGTGATGTAGAGGAAGTGATACTCGTAGTAATAGGTGAGGTAGCCTTCCATCTGCGCGGGATCCATACCGCCATAGGGCTGGGCCACGTAGATGGCGGGGTCGCCGACTTGGGGAAAGATATCGACAGGCATGCGCAGGAGAGCGAGGACGGCGCAGAGGGCGACGGCGATCAACGCGATCACCACAGTCATCGGTCTGCTCAGGGCTGCCAGGACAAGACGCATGTTGGTTTACCGGGCGGCCTCGGCGACGAAGGGCTGAATATCGCCGGCGGCCGCGGCGACGCCGAGCAATCCGCGCCAGACGGCGAGGCGGGCTAACGCGTTGTCGATTTCGGACTGGGTGAGCAAGCGCTGGGCGTCGGCGACTTCGGTAATTGTTCCGAGACCCGAGACGTAGCGCGCGGTGGCCTGCTGGGTGGCGGTACGGGCCGCCGAAACCTGGATGGGTGTGTTGGCGGCGATCTGGCGCGCGCCGTGCAACATCGCCACCGCGCGATTCCATTGGGCGCGCAAGTCGGTCGCGATCTGCGCGGACCTGGCCTGCTGCGCGCGCACGGTCGCGGTTTGGGCGGCCTGGCGGGCACGAATGGCGGGCAGGTCGGAAACGGGGAAGGTCACGGTGAAGCCGAGGGCGTAGTTCTGCGTGCTGGGCGCGAGGCCATTGAGGCCGCCGAGAGTTTTCCCGTTGGTTTCGGCGCCAGATCCGCGGGCGTAGGCGGAAGCCTGCAAATAGAAGCGCGGAAAATAGGAGCGTTCTAGAGCTCGGAGCCTGGCCAGGGTCTCTTCGACCGCGGCGTTCTGCTCTAGCGCAACGGGATTCTTGTCGGGATCGGCGGCGGGGACGTCCTGTTCCGGCGGCAACTGGAGCAGGCCTGTAACGTCCAGGGTGATCAGGCCGGGCTCGAGGCCGACAAATTGGGAGAGCGTCGCGCGCGCCACAGCGGCGGCCTGCTGCGCCTGGATCCATTGAGTGCGGGCGGCGGCAAGTTCGGCATCGGCGCGCGAAGCATCGGCCCCGGGCCGCAACTGGGCGTTGACCTGGGCGGTAATCGTGCGCAGCAGGACAGCGGCCCGGTCCACGCCAGCCTGCGCGGTCCGGATGGTCTCCTGGGCGGCGGCGAGGGTGAGACAGGCATCGGCGGTGGCGACGGCGATTTCGTATTCCGTGCGTTTTAAGGCGGCCTCGGATTCGACTTCGAGCGCGCTCGCCACATTCAGATTGGCGCGGCGAAGTCCAAAATCGAAAGGCTCCCAGGTGACGAGAACGCCGAGCGCGGTACCCCAGGTAGTGCCGAGATTGTTGGTGCCGAGCACGGGCCCGGAGAGCGACGGGATCGCACTCTGTGGCAGAAGAAGTCCGAAGACGTTGTTCCTGGTGGCGCGATTGACCTGAGCGAGTGCGTCGGCGCGGGGCAGGTAGGCGGTCCGCGCCAGGCGGATGCCGGCCGCCGCGGCATTGATCTGCTCCTGCGAAACGCGGACCGATGGATAGTTCTTGAGCGCGCGCTGGATCGCCTTGCCCACGGTCAGGGATACGGGCGGCTGGGCCAGGGCAACCCAAGTGGCAATCAGGGGCGGCAAAAACAGTTTTCCGATACTCATTCCGCTACTCGCCTTCCATGAGTTCTCGAAACAACTCGCGCACCTTGATCCTGGATGCCTCTAACGCCCTGCGTCCCAGAGCAGTGGCACGGTACAACGTGCGCAGCGACCTGCCATTGCGCTGTTGCCGGGAACGGAGATAGCCCTTCTTCTCCAGCCCATGGAGCAGCGGATATAGACTGCCAGGACTGATTCGGTAGCCGTGGCGAGCGAGTTCTTCGATCATGCCGAGCCCGAAAATGGGCTGCTCGGCGGCGTGATGCAGGACGTGCAGGCGAATCAGCCCGGAGTACAAATCGCGGTCGGCCGCCAAGCTCTCGTGATCGGACTTCGTTTTCGACATACGACTATGGGAGCTTCGAGTATAGGGACGCACGCCGCCGAAAGTCAAGGGCGCGAATGAGAGACAATGATCGTTCGTGTCCTTAACCCTTCAACCTGTCATCGAACGGCGCAGCACGCCGCACGGATTGTGGTGGCGCTGGGCGGTGGTGCTGATGCCCGGCGTCCTGCTCTACTTTTTCGCCCTGCCCGGGATGAACACCGCGCAGGAGCGTTTATTCGCGATTTTCGTGGCGACCATCATCGCGCTGGTGGCGCAGCCGGTCCGCATGGGGGTGAGCGTCCTGCTTGCCATGACGCTGCTGGTGCTGACCGGCACGCTCACGCCGGCCAGGGTGTTGGCCGGGTTCGGTAACGTCACGGTGTGGCTGGTGTTCACCGCGTTTCTTTTTTCGCGCGCGGTGACGCAGACGGGGTTTGGCATGCGGGTGGGGTATGAGTTCATCGAACGCTTCGGACGGACGCCCCTGCGGTTGGGGTCTTCCTTGGCCGCGGCGGACTTGGTGCTGGCGACGTTCATCCCGTCGGATACGGCGCGCGGGGGCGGCGTGGTGTTCCCGATCACGCGTTCCGTGGCCAGCGCCTTCGGGTCGGAGCCGGGGCCGACGGCAGGCAAAATCGGGTCGTTCCTGATGCTGGTGTCGTTCCACACGACGTATCCCGCGTCGGCGATGTTCCTCACCGGGATGGCGGCGAATCCGTTGATCGCGGAATTCGCGTTCAAGATCGGGCACGTGGAACTGACGTGGGGGCGGTGGCTCTCGGGATCGATTGTACCGGGTTTTCTGACGCTGGCGATTGTGCCGTGGCTGCTGTTCCGGCTGGTTCGTCCAGAGATTCAGCACACGGAAGAGGCGCGTGGCATGGCGCGGGAAGAGCTGGCGCGGCGCGGCCCCATGGAGCGGCAGGAAAAGTGGCTGGTGGCCATCATGCTGGGCGTGATGGCGGGCTGGGTGACCTCGCCGTGGCACGGCGTGCCGAATACCTTTGTGGCGCTGACCGGCCTGTGCGCGCTGCTGCTGGCGCGGGTGATCGCGTGGGAAGACCTGTTGGCCGAGCATCGGGCATGGGATGCGCTGATCTGGTTCGCGCCCCTGGTGATGATGTCGGACGTGCTGAACGAGAACGGCGCGATTAAAGTGTTGAGCGGCGGACTGTTCGCGGGGGCGCAGGGTTGGGGGTGGCCACTGGCGCTGGTGGTGCTGGTGACGGCCTATTGCTACGTGCATTACGGGTTCGCCAGCATG
>JAPKZC010000785.1 GCA_026394025.1 Candidatus Solibacter sp. | reverse complement strand
TCCAATCACCGCGCGCGCACAGGACTTTGCTACCTGGTATCAGGATGTCGTACTGCAAGGCGACATGGCCGAACCCGCCGAGATCGTCAAGGGCTGCATGGTCATCAAACCCAACGGGTACGCGGTGTGGGAAGGGCTGCAACGCGAACTCGACCAGCGGTTCAAGGCCACGAATCACCAGAACGTCTATCTCCCGTTGCTCATCCCGCAGAGTTTTCTGCGTAAGGAAGCGGAGCACGTGGAAGGTTTTGCGCCGGAACTGGCGGTAGTCACCATCGCGGGCGGGAAGGAACTGGAAGAGCCGTACGTTATCCGGCCGACGTCGGAAACCATTGTGGGGCACTTCTTCGGCAAGTGGATTCATAGCTGGCGCGATCTGCCGATGCTGCTGAATCAGTGGGCCAACGTGGTCCGCTGGGAATTGCGCACCCGCATGTTCCTGCGGACGACGGAGTTTCTCTGGCAGGAAGGGCACACCGCGCACTCCACTCACGAGGAAGCACTGGCGGAGACGCTGCGTATGCTGGACGTGTACGCAGAGGTGGCCGAAGACGTCATGGCGATGCCGGTGATCAAGGGCGTGAAGACGCGCGCGGAAAAGTTCGCAGGCGCCCTGCGCAGCTACTCGATCGAGGCCATGATGCAGAACGGCCTGGCGCTGCAGGCGGGCACAAGTCACGATCTGGGGCAGAACTTCGGCAAGGCGTTCGACGTGCAGTTCCAGAGCAAGGAAGGGCAACTGGAGTACGTGTGGCAGACCAGTTGGGGGGTCAGTACGCGGCTGATCGGCGGGCTGATCATGACACATTCCGACGATAAGGGGCTGGTGTTACCGCCGAAACTGGCGCCCGTTCCGACGGTGCTGGTGCCGATTTACCGCAAGGACGAAGAGAGGGCGCAGGTGCTGGAAGCGGCGCACCGGATCGCCAAGGAAGTGGGGGCGAAGGTGGACGACCGCGACGGGCAATCGCCTGGAGCGAAGTTCTTTCACTGGGAGCGGCGTGGTGTTCCGACCGTGCTGGAACTGGGGCCGCGCGACTTAGCGAGCGGCAAGATTGTCCTTAAGCGGCGCGATACGGGCAGCAAGGAACCCATCGACCAGACGGCGATCGCCGCAAGACTCACCGAGACGCTGGCCGATATTCAGACCAGCCTGTTCACACGCGCCAAGGAGCGCATGAAGGCCAACACGGTGCTGGCCAATTCGATCGAGGAAGTGGAGTCGATCCTGAGGGACGCCACGGCGGAAAATGGCGGCGGCAAGTTCGTCATGGCGCACATCAAGGACGATCCGATTTGCGACGCGCGGTTGAAGGAGTTCAAGACCACGGTGCGCAACATTCCGCTGGTGGACGAGTACGACGGGCCGGGCAAGTGCATCGTCACCGGGGAGACGGTGGCGCAGCGCGCGGTGATCGCCAAGGCGTACTGAAGAGTTCAGAAGTGGAAACTGAGGTCTCCGGTGATGGTGAACCAGAGGTTGCGAACATACTTCGGGTTGGCCAGGATGACACGCGGCGTGACGCCGGCCCAGAAGCGGCGCCGACGATCGAGCGCGACTGCTGTGCCTCCCGAGAGATAGCCGCCCCAGCCGTCCCTAAACCAGTTGTCCGGGTTGCTGACCGAGTATTTCTGGTACAGCCCTCCGCCTCCGAGGGACAGTTCGAGCCGTTTCGCCAACAGTGGTGCGATGAAACGAACGCCGAACGGGACCCAAAAGTAACGGTCGTCGGGGACGTAGCAGCCAAATCTGTAGCACAGCTCCTGGCCGGGTTGCAGGGCGACGTGGACACCGGCCTCCGACTCCATGAACTTGAGAGGACTGTACCCGTAGGAAATGCCCACGACGGGCGCCGTCTGCCGTTCGTAGTCGTACCCGAACAATTGGCGCATCCAGCCGCCACTGACGGTAATTCGGCTCTTTTGCCAGGATTGCGCCTGGACCAGACTGCCCATGAATAGGAACGCAAGAAGACATCGCACACCTATCAAGACCAGCGGAGAGCCGTTCGCACTACACTGCGTTATAAAAAAGATACGATGAGCGACGAAGTTATCCACGAATAACAGCAGGAATCACAGCAGGAATCGCCGCGCATGCCGCTGCCTCCGGCGTCTTTCCTTTTCCTGGTGCTCTCTTTGCGGGCGCAGTGCGAGATCCAACTTGGCCTGATGCACTACGGCCAGGAAGAAAAGCCGGAACCCGATCTGGAACTGGCGCGGCACACCATCGACCTGATGGGCGTGCTGCTGGAGAAGACCAAGGGCAATCTCAGCCTGGAAGAGCATCGGATGCTGGAGAATTCCCTCACCGAGCTGCGTTTCCGCTACGTGCAGGTGTCCGACGAGGTGGCGAAGGCCGCGGCGCAGAAAGCCTGAATGCCGTCGCCCGCCTGCAAAATCACGGTACTGGGTTCGGGGACGAGCGTGGGCATTCCTACCATCGGGTGTCATTGCGATGTGTGCACTTCGCTGGATCCGCGGGATAGCCGGCTGCGGCCCTCGATCCTGGTGAGCTACGAAGGGCGGAATGTGTTGATCGACACCACGCCGGATCTCCGCACGCAGTCGTTGCGGGCGCGCATCGATCGCCTGGACGCGGTCCTGTTCACGCACTCCCACGCGGACCATCTGATGGGCCTGGACGACGTGCGTCCTTTCAACTACCGGCAGAAAGGACAGATCCCGATTTTTGCGGCGCCGGAGACGATGGCCGCGATCCAGCGCTGTTTCCAGTACATCTTCGACGGCGGCAGGAAAGAATCGAACATCCCGAGACTGGAGGCGCGGGTGATGGACGGCGCGCCGTTCGATCTCTTCGGCATGGAGTTTCAACCGGTGCCGGTTCTGCACGGCAGCCAGATGATTTATGGCTTTCGCTTCGGCGGGGCGGCCTACTTGACGGACCATAGCGACATTCCGGAATCCTCCCTGGCGATGCTGGGCGGGCTCGAAGTGCTCTTCCTGGATGCGCTGCGCTATAAACCGCACCCCACGCATTCCACCGTGGAGCGCTCCACACGCACGGTGGGTCGCCTTGGACCCGGGCGGGCCTACTTCACGCACATCTGCCACGACCTGGCGCACGAGCGCGCCGAGAGCATGTTGCCGCCGCACATCCGCCTGGCCTACGACGGCCTGGAAATCCAAGTGGCAGGGGTGCGGTGAGCATGCAGGTCTATCATAGCCTCGCCGAACTGCCGCGCGATTTCGGACCCAGCGCGCTCTCCATCGGTAACTTCGATGGAGTGCACTTCGGCCATCGGCGAATTCTGCGCCGGGTGAAAGAGATCGCGAAGTCCACCAAGCCACGTCTTGTGATTTCCATGATGGGCGCGCATCCGTGGTGTTTCCGCGGTATGAAGGACGCCATCAATGGCAATTTGCGCGGGTTGCTGCTG
>JAPKZC010000019.1 GCA_026394025.1 Candidatus Solibacter sp. | reverse complement strand
TCGATGGGGCGAGTGAGGTCGAACATCTCGCCGTTGACCTTGGCTGCGATGGCCGCGTCTGCCAGGCGGGGGCTGATGCCGCGGGCGATATCGATGGGACGTGTCTCGGCCGCGACGGACTGTTTACTCCCGTCGGGCAGAGTGATTTCGATATGACTCATAGGGAATTTTCAGCGTAGCACGTGAGGAAGGTCACGGACTCGGAAAGGCACTGGCTGATCGGGCGGGGTATCATGAAGAGACAAGGTCCAAATGGCAGTTTCCAGCTTGGCAGGAATCGACGAAGCCGCTCTGGTGGCGCAGGCGCGTGAAGGCGACACCACCGCCTTCAGCGAACTGGTGCGCCGCTACGAGGGAAAGATTTTCCGCCTGGCGCAGCATGTCACGCAAAACCGCGAGGACGCGGAGGATGTGCTGCAAGAAACGTTCATGAAAGCTTACGAGCACCTGGACCAATTCAAGGGCGATTCCAAATTCTATACCTGGATCGTGCGAATCGCGGTCAACCAGGCATTGATGAAACTGCGCCGGCGGAAGACCGACAAATCGGTCTCGCTGGATGAGACGATCGATACCGGTGAGGACATGGTGGTGCGTGAGATTGCGGCATGGGGCGAAGACCCCGAGCAGCAACTCTCGCGGGAGGAACTGGGCGGCATTCTGGATTCGGCGATCCAGAGTTTGGAGCCGCTCTATCGAAGCGTGTTCGTCTTGCGGGATATCGACGAGCTTTCGACCGAGGAGACGGCCGAGGCGCTAGGGCTTTCGGTTCCTGCAGTGAAGAGCAGACTATTGAGGGCCAGACTGCAACTGCGGGAGAAGCTGACCCGCTTCTTCAAGCGCAAGGGAGACGACGCTTTTGCTTACATGTAAAGATTTTCTGACCGAACTGAGCGACTATCTCGACGAGGCGATCGACGCCGAGTTGCGGAGCAAGCTGGAGCGTCACATTACCGAGTGTCCCAATTGCTGGGTGATTGCCGACACCACCAGAAAGACGATTCAGATCTACAAGGGCATGGAGCCCTACCCGATTCCTGCCGACGTGGAGAGCCGCCTGATGAAGGCGCTCGAAAAGAAGATGGCGGCGAAGCAGAAGTAGCGGGACTCGTTTCGCTGGACCTCGAAGGCGCTATTTCACCGCAATGTAGACACCGAGTTGGCTCCGCCGGCGGGTGGCCGCAGTGCCGATCGCGACCGTGATGGGTATTTGCGGTCCGGTGCGGACGGTTGGCGGAACGATGGCGTTGATTTGTGTCAAACCCGGTACCGAGCCTGGAGATGTCCCCGCGTAGGTGACCACCACCGGTTGTCCGTCGATTTCCACTCTGGTAGTCACGTCGGTGAGGCGGATCGCCGTGGTGGTTATCTCGCCATCCCCCACCGCCCCACCGCTCACGATGTCACCCAACCCGGTTGCGTATATCGAGATGGGCAGTCCCCGAGTGGCGGCGTTCTTGGAAGAATTGATGCTGGTGGCCCCAGTGCTGTCGTAGTTGAGCACGGCGGCCTGCCCTTGGCCGAGACCGCCAAACGTGAATTGTCCCGGATCTTCGGCTAGGACTAGGGCTGACCAAGGGGTTGAGGTACGCACCACGAGGGAGGCGGATGTGCTTTCGACGACGACGGTCAACGGACTGCCAATGATGGCATTGACACTCTCCGGAACAATCGCATTGATCTGGTTGGCGGACGTCATGATAATCGGCGCGGGGATAACCAGGGTGGGGGCCGGAGCAGTCTGGGGAACCAGAAACAGCACCCTTACAGTGCTGCCATTGATGCCGGTTCCTACCGTGGGAAATGCCAGCGGCACCCCGGCAGTAGTGGTGGTGGTGACGTCGGCCGGGCCGAGATTCTGACCGAAGATCGAGATGATTTCGCGTGGACAGACCACGGTAGATGGCACTCCGGAGGTCGCGACTGGGTCGGCGTTGGTCCCTGTTTGTTTGGCCGCCTGCAGAAAACTGGCAGCGTTGAACACCGCCGAGACGCCGGGTATGTTGGGATCGGTAACCAGCAAGGTGGCCGAAACGGGTGTCTGGTCTGGATTGGTGACATAAAGGGTCCAACTCCATGGGTACGGGCCCGCTGCGCTAACGAAGTAGGTTTTAGGTATGGTGACTTGCAGCACCTGGCGGCTGAGCAGTGTCTGCGACTTAACCGCGAGCGAAAGCACGGTGGCATCGTCCCGGATCGTGACGACCGACGTGAGGAAGAAATTGTCACCGTAGATTGTGATCACGGGATCTGTTTTCGGGTTTGCGATCAGGCTGAAGGGCGAGATTGGATTTGGCGGGTTTGGGAGGACGGTACTCCTCAGGCTCGGCTGGCCAGCCGTGATCACAAGATTTACCAGTACTGTTTTGGCGTCTTTTGAGTTATTGCTATCAACGATGGAAATCTGGCCGGCGTAACTGCCAACGTCGAGGACGGCGACCAGCGTGGGGTCCACGGTGACGTAAACAAACACAGCTCCGCCCAGAAGCACGGAGGCGCTGGTATGGAGAACGGGGGCCGGGGGTATGGTCGGGGAAAGGCTGACGCGGAGCCATCCGGCGGTTGCGCCGGTCCCGCTGGTGGCTGTGACGTCGAACGGGATGCTGTCTCCACTGGATGATACGTCAACCTGAATCTGACTTGGGCTTGTCGCCGCCCCACCCGTTGTAAAGGCAAATGACATCGCTGCACTGGCGAGGCTCGTAGCCGGGGTGAAGAAGGGTGACGACGAGTTCAACAGGAGCGACGCTGGAGGGTTCGAAATGGATAGGACCACGGGCACGGACACGGCCCCGCGTGTCGGGGTGGTATCGACCGTGATGGTTGCTGGATAGGTGCCGGGAGTGAGACCGTACACGTTGACGGAAGCGGTGCACGATAGGGGCGTATAGCCTTGGCCAGGAGTCACGATGAGCCAGTCACGGTCAACGGTGATCTTAATGGGGAGGGTGGCGATTGCGGCGGGAAGGGTCACCGCCAATTTGACGGAGGCCGGAAGAGTCGCGCTGTTCAACTGGTACACGAAACTGAGCGACCCGGGTTTGACGGAGGGCCCGGTTTGTGCGCGAGCAGGCCGGGCGCAAACCAATAGCAGCGCAGCCAACACGGTCGTCTTCATGCAACGTCTCGTCATAGTCCTCCTATCGGCAGGTCGGTTCAGAAACTTGAGGGTGGGATGCGCATTGGAGCGCGGAGGCAGGTTGAGCTTGCTCTTGAACTGCAATGTGTGTTGCGGCGGAGACCCCACCTGATAATTGAAGTTTGAAGTTGGCGGGGGACAAGGGGAAAAGGTAGGGGAGAGCGAAGGACACGATTCTCGCCCGTTAGCAGCACCGGCGAGAACGTCTGGAAGAGGTAGGCTCGCGCCATCGGCATAGCATTGCAGTTCATCGGCTTGTTTCCCGCTCCGGTGACCGGAGCGAGCTTTCGTCATGTAACAGATCGGCAGGTAGGCGAAAAGCTGTAGAGGGGGGCATTTTGAGGTGCTGGCTGTGGGGAAAATCCACAGGGACAGGAAAACCCGTCCGATCACACATGCCGGGAAAAACCGAGCCAGGAATAGCCCGCTTCAAGACTAGCCGAGCATGTCCAGAGCGCCCTGCATCTCGCTTCTGGCGTGCAGATCGCCGCCGCGGGTGGTCACTTCGATGCCCCGTAGACACATTTCGCGGGCTTCCTCGAGGCGGCCCATACGTTCCAGGGTCTGGCCACCGTAGAAGTAGGCGGGGGCATAGTCGGGATTGGCTGTCATTAGGGCGTGGAACTCGCCCATGGCAGCTCCCCGGGTCGCCGGTATTGCGGTATTCCATAGCCAAACCGTAGCGCGCGAAACTGTCGGCGGGATTCTGTTCCACCATGCTCTTGAGGAGGTCGAGACGGGTACTTGCCATGCTTGTGTTACTATACCCTGCGAAATGGCCTGTCCCTATTTTTACCCCGTGGAAGCGCGCGCGGGAAGCGCCATGCTACCGCTGGGAGACTGGTGGAAGGGGGTGTGCCACGCGGTACCGGGTACGCCCGAGGAGGCCGGCGGCAGTGGTTGCGATACAACCTGCAACCTGGGCTATGCGCGCGGGGAGTCCACCCGGTTTCCAGAAGGAGAGGGGCCGGACGCAGTACGGTTCACGATCTCCAGCCACGAAGTCGCCGCCATAGGCATCTACTACGTGGTGGAGCGCGACCACCATCCTTACGCCCACGGGCGACTGGAGTATTCGCTCTCCGCGGGAGCCTTGGCGACGACGCTGGAAACGGCTACGCTGGCGCGTCAGGCGGAGGCGTACGTGGAGAGCTACTTGCGCCGCCAGAGGGAGTCCTGAATGGAAGAGAAACCGGTACGCGAATCGGCGTTGGAGTATTTGGAACTGGCGTTGCCCAACGACAGCAACAGCTTCGGCAATGTGTTGGGAGGCAAGGTGATGCACCTGGTGGACCTGGCGGCGGCTATGGCGGGAATGCGGCACGCGCGCAAACCGATCGTGACGGCGTCGGTAGATAGTCTTCACTTCCTCCATCCGGTGCACATCGGCGAACTGATCATGTTGCGCTCATCGGTTAACCGCGTGTTTCGCTCCTCAATGGAAGTCGGGGTCAAAGTGATGACGGAGAAACTGCTAACGGGGGTGCGCTTGCACACCTGTTCGGCCTATCTGACTTTTGTGGCCATCGACCAGGAGGGGAAGGCAAGCGAGATACCGCGGGTGATCCCCGAAACGGAAGACGAAATACGCCGATACCGGCAAGCCGGTGAGCGGCGGGAATACCGCCTGGCGATGCGCAATCGCCTGAAAGCCTAGTACGTTGAAAGAGATTTCGCCCAAGAACCTGCTTCTGTTCTTCGATCCGTTTCGGGGGCATTTGGCGAAACGGAGTTATGCGCTTCCTTCAAGCCCTTCGGACCAGATTGACTATGAAACACTGGCCGCTATCTTGGTCAATCCCGACGGCGACCTTCCGCGGGATCTGGCACAAAGACTGTATCTCGTGCACGAAATGGCGACGGATCGCGGAATGCAGGATCTCCTTGAAGTGGCCCCGCCCGGGTTGCTCACCGTTGACGGCCGCGATTCAACGGCTGCTGATGTGGCGCTTCAGGTCCTTCTTCGGGACCGCCCACTCCTGGAGCGCACGCATGCCGAACAGTTCTTGATACGGACAAGGTCCTTCTATGTGTGTCGAGGCCCGGGTAAGCCTCACGACTCCTTGCCAGATTGCTCCGCCGCAGTGACGGACGCGATCGGTCCGGACCTGGACGAGTGGTTCGATAAACATGGGAGAGGGAGAGGTTCGAAGGTATTCACCTTCTTACGTCCTGCCGAGGATGATCTGGTTCCTGGTCCGACACGGACAGCCTATGCGCCGGCAGGGCACCCTGGATGAAGGCGAGTCGTCGAGCATCTTCTTTAGGCCGGAAGTTTTTGACGTCGTCATATATCACCTCCTGCTGGATGCGTTGATCATCCATACTGACTTGAAGGGCGTGAGGGAGCTCTATAGGAAGACTTTCGGGAAGCGAGTCTTTCGTAGTGA
The DNA here is from genome assembly GCA_026394025.1 of Candidatus Solibacter sp. Classification (GTDB taxonomy): domain Bacteria; phylum Acidobacteriota; class Terriglobia; order Bryobacterales; family Bryobacteraceae; genus Solibacter. The sequence continues at coordinate 546 of JAPKZC010000019.1, read as the reverse complement.
GGACTACTTCTTCGCCGACGGCAACTATAGGCGAGCACGCTGAAGCAGTTCTGTGTGAACAGCTCATAAAGGTTATCGCGGTACTGATAGACCTCGACGTAGGGGTTGATGGGGTACACCTTCCTGGTCTTGTTGTTCTCTCGCACCTCTTTCATGTAGGCCCAGCTGATCTGATTCTGAGGTACGTCGAACTTGATCCGCGTGGCTTTCAACTGGGACTTGTAGGGCCACATTTCCTTTCCGTGCGGTCCTACAGCCGTCCCCTCCCCAGGTTGCGGGGAGGCTCCCTCGGCGGGGAGCGCGGCAGATAGTCCCAGGCCGGCTGCGCCTACCCCTACACCCCGGAAAAAGGTTCTCCTGCTCGTTCTCATAGCAATCTCCTCGGAAACCATCTGGGCGCCTAGAGGCCGTACCCATCGAATCACGGGAAAAAGGCCGATTACTGCCGAAAAGAAAGGCTCTCATCGAGTTCTCCTATGCGCCGCCGTTTCCAGGGAACTGCCAGTATAACCTCCGGCGGGATGAGCGGTGGGATCGACAATGCCG
>JAPKZC010000089.1:2154-5969 GCA_026394025.1 Candidatus Solibacter sp. | reverse complement strand
CCGACGGCCGTCTCCAGTTCTGAGAGCTTACGGAGGATATCGGGCGAAAACCCAACCGGCGGGGCCACCACTGATTCCCGCTGGGACATGACAAGTTCATGATACTAGAGTTCCCGAACGTCATGCCCTGAAGCGGCGGCGGGCACATGGAACAGAACGTTAGTGTCAACCGCCTTGATGCGTCTCGTCTCTGCCGAATCTGCTCGTGTTCGCCGGCAGGAGATTCAGATGCGTGCGCTCTGCGACGCCGCGCGGAATTCTGGCCTGCTCTTCGGGGGTCTGACCTCGGGTGGCGAGACCGCTGTTCTTGAATGAACCGCCGGTTGCACCTCGGTCCCTTCCGGAGCGTCGCGAGGCGTCTCCGGTACAAAAGCGCGCAGTATTGCGTCATTCCGCAGTTTGCCGCAACCATGCCCGGGATCAATGCAGCGTGGCCGCGGCATTGGCGGGGAAGCGTACTACAATACCTAACGTGGATCGAAGAACTTTTCTCGCCGCCGGTGCGACCGTCGCCGCCGCCAGCCCGGCGGCGGCGGACACGCCGATCATCGACACTCACATTCATCTGTTCGACCCCAACCGCCCGCAGGGAATTCCGTGGCCGGGCAAGGATAATCAGGTGCTCTACCAGCCCGCGCTGCCGGACCGCTACCGCAAGCTCGCCGTACCGCTGGGGGTCAACGGCGCCATCGAGGTAGAGGCTAGTCCTTGGCTGGAAGACAACCAATGGGTGCTGGATGTGGCGGCGAAGGACACCATCATCGTGGGCACGGTGGGCAATCTCGAACCCGGCCGGCCGGAATTCGCCAAACTGCTCGAGCGATTTCACCGCAACCCACTATTCCGCGGGATCCGCTACGGCAACTTGTGGGGGCGGAAGTTCGCCGAGGAAGCTGCCAAACCGGTGTTCGCCGCGGACCTTAAACTACTGGCTGGCGCTGGGCTGGTGATGGATACCGCTAACCCCAATCCGGCGCTGATCGAAACCATCGTGCGGCTGACCGACCGGGTACCCGAACTGCGCCTCGTGGTGGACCATCTGCCGCAATGCACGCCGCCCTCAGACGCTGCTGGGCGCGCGGTCTACGATGCCAATCTGCGGGAACTCGCCAAGCGGCCTCAGGTCTACGTCAAGCTGTCGGAGGTTTTCCGCCGCATCGACGGCAAAGTGGTCGAAGACGCGGCGTTCTATCGCGCCCGGCTGGACGAGCTCTTCGGCATCTTCGGCGAGGATCGCGTGCTCTATGGCAGCGATTGGCCCAACAGCGATCAGTGGGCGCCTTACGCCAAGGTGCTGGGGTTGGTACGCGAATACTTCAGCGGCAAGAGCCGCGCGGCGCGGGAGAAGTACTTCTGGAAGAACTCGGTGGCGGCATACCGGTGGGTGAAACGGGAGAGCGGGCAGCCGCCGGCCGGTAGTCAGGTATGATGCCATCAAGGAGCGGACCATGAATCGAAGACAGTTTCTACAGGCATCTTCCTCGGCGGTGCTGGCGGCCGAACTCGCGGCGTACGCCGATACGCCGATCCCGACGGGCAAGCTGGGCAAGACCGGGTTACAGGTCACGCGGATCACGCTGGGCGGCGCCCACATGCGCTTCGCCAGCGAGGAGAACGCCCTCAAGATCATCCGCCGCGCGCTCGATCTGGGAATCAACTTCTTCGACAGCGCGCGCAAGTACAACAACGGCGAGAGCGACGCGTGCTACGGCAAAGTCATCACCGGCAGCATCCGGCAAAAGGTCTTCCTCATGTCCAAGGCTGAACTCAGGACGCGCGATGAAGCCATGGGGCAGTTGGAAGGCACGTTGCGCGCGATGAAGACCGACTACCTCGACCTCTGGCAGTGCCACGAGGTGACCACACAGGCGGAAGTCGATAAGATCCTGGGCCCCGGTGGATCGCTCGAGGCCTTTGTCCAGGCCAAGAAGCAGGGCAAGGTGCGCCACATTGGCTTCACCGGCCACGCCGACCCGGAAGTGCATCAACGCTTGCTGGCCAGCTACGACGGCTGGGAAACGGTGCAGCATCCGGTCAATCTGGTAGACCCGCACTACCTCAGTTTCATCGAGAACGTGCTGCCCAAGGTGCGTGCCAAAGGCCTGGGATTGTTGGCGATGAAGTGCAATGCCATGGGCGGGATCGGAAAAAACAAGATCGCCACCTACGCGGAGTGCCTGCGTTTCACGCTGAGCCAGGACGTGGATACGGTCGTCTCCGGGGCGACCACGGTGGAAGAACTGGAGCAGAACGTGGCCACCGTGAAGGCGTTCCACCAGATGACGCCGAAGGAACAGTCGGAACTACTGACCCGGACGAAGAGCGGGCCGGTGGGGACGAAGGTGGAAAACTATAAGAAGGCTTTGGCGGGCGGGGCGCTACCGGCGCATCGCGACGGCGCCCGCGCGTAAGCCGGTAAGCTGGCCGATGGTGGCCGATGGATGTGCAGTTGCGGTAGACCCCGTTCTCTTAGTAGACTTGTAGTTTCCCCGTAATGTGAGTCTCGCTTTGGGTGGGAGCATTGTGGGTGTATAGCCGGACGGGTGGCCGAGCGGTTAATGGCAACAGGCTGTAAACCTGTCGCTCCTTGGAGCTACGGAGGTTCGAATCCTCCCCCGTCCACCAGAAAGTTTCGTACACTGTTTTTAGGCCGTTGTAGCTCAGCTGGTAGAGCGCGTCCTTGGTAAGGACGAGGTCACCGGTTCAATCCCGGTCAACGGCTCCAGATTTGCCCGCGCGGTGGCGCACCAGCTGCCGCGCGGACCTCCTGTAACGAAATCCGTACAGAGAAGGCGTGAAATACCGCGGCGATCACGAAGGTGCTGGGCAAGCACAATCCGAAGAACAAGTTCCGGAGCTTCGATTCGATCGACAACGCGCCGGAAGAAAAGGCCCGCGGGATCACAATCGCGGTGGCGCACGTGGAATATGAGACTTCCAAGCGCCATTACGCGCACGTGGATTGCCCGGGCCACGCCGCTTACATCAAGAACATGATCACCGGGGCGGCGCAGATGGACGGCGCCATCGTGGTGGTGGCGGCAACCGACGGACCCATGCCACAAACCCGCGAACATATTTTGCTGGCTCGCCAGGTGGGCGTGCCGTACATCGTGGTGGCCATGAACAAGGTCGACATGGTGGACGATACGGAACTGCTGGACCTGGTGGAGATGGAAGTGCGCGAGCTGCTGACTTTCTACGAGTTTCCGGGCGAGGAGTTGCCGGTGGTGCGGGTGAGCGCGCTGGGCGCGCTGAACGGCGAACCGCAGTGGGAAAAGACGGTCGAAGACCTGATGGAAGCGGTGGACAACTACATTCCGATGCCGGAACGGGTCACCGACAAGCCATTCATCATGCCGATCGAGGACATTTTCTCGATTCAGGGACGCGGCACGGTGGTCACGGGACGCATCGAGCGCGGGATCTGCAAGGTTGGCGAGGAAATGGAAATCGTCGGCTTCCGGGACACGCGCAAGACGGTGGTGACGGGCGTGGAAATGTTCAAGAAGCTGTTGGACGAAGGGCGCGCCGGGGACAACGTGGGGTTGCTGCTGCGCGGAGTAGACAAGGACGACGTGGAGCGCGGGCAGGTAATTGCGAAGCCGGGGTCAATCACGCCGCACACGAAGTTCAAGGGTGCAGTCTACGTATTGAGCAAGGAAGAGGGCGGGCGGCACACGCCGTTCTTCAAGGGATACCGGCCGCAGTGCTACTTCCGCACGACGGACGGGACGGGAGTGGCGGAGTTGCCGGAGGGCACCGGGATGGTGATGCCGGGCGACAACGTCAACCTGTCGGTGGAATTGATCACC
>JAPKZC010000089.1:511-2145 GCA_026394025.1 Candidatus Solibacter sp. | reverse complement strand
CCCGGTAGCCATGGACAAGGGGTTGCGCTTCGCGATTCGCGAAGGCGGCCGCACCGTGGGCGCCGGAACTGTAACCGAGATCGTTAAGTAGGAGTTGGAACCATGCCTCGCGACATCATTACGTTCCAGTGCACGGAGTGCAAGAACCGGAACTACACGTCGACCAAAAACAAGAAGACGACCACGGAGCGTCTGGAAATGAAGAAGTTCTGCCGGCACTGCCGGAAGCATCAGGCGCACAAGGAAATCAAGTAGAATAAGAGTGCCCCCCTGCACGGGGGGGTGCGACACGTAGGTTTAACGGCAGACCAGCGGTCTCCAAAACCGCGAGTGGGGGTTCGAATCCCTCCGCCCCTGCCAACACCCCGCATACAGTTGGGAGTACGTGGCAAGGAAGACTTTATGGCTGCTGATGTCAAAGCTTGGTTTCTGGACACGAAGGAATACTTCAACGATCTGAAGCTGGAGATGCGCCGCGTGACCTGGCCGAACCGCAAGCAGGTGGAAGGCACCACGGCTGTCGTGATCATTAGCGTGTTTGCCTTCGCCGCATATTTCGCGGTGGTCGACTCGCTTCTGTCGAGTGGCATCAAGAAGATCCTGGAGTTCTTCACAAAATAGGCGGGATATGGCCGACGAGAAGGATTACTTCGAAGAACAGCCGGAACACGAAGGAAGCGCCGAAGCCGGCGATGCCGATGACAATTCGGAAGCCTCCACCGGGCAGAACGAAGTGCACGAGGCCGCGGAAGCGGCTGCGGAGCAAGTCGAACAGCCCGCGGAGGATGCTGCGCCGGAAGAAGCGGCGGGCCACGAAGAAGCATCTCCCAAGAACTGGTACATCATCCACACTTATTCGGGATTCGAGAACAAGGTGCAGGAATCGCTGCGCACGCGTGCCGAAGCTTTCGGATTCGCCGATAAGATCGGACAGATTCTGATCCCGACGGAAGAAGTTGTGGAGTTGCGAAACGGCAAGAAGGTCACCAGCAAGCGCTTGGTATATCCGGGCTACGTGCTGGTGGAAATGGAAATGAACGACGCGTTGTGGCACGAAGTGAAGAACACGCCGCGCGTGACGGGCTTTGTGGGTGGGGGAAATTCCCCGGTACCGCTGAGTCCGGAAGAAGTGGACTCGATTTTGAACCGGCAGGCGTCCAGCGCGGCGCGGCCGCGGCCCAAGATGACGTTCGAGAAGAACGATCCGGTGCGGATCGTGGACGGGCCGTTCGCGAATTTCTCTGGGAAGGTGGACGAAGTCAATCCCGAACGCGGCACTTTGCGCGTGATGGTGACGATATTCGGACGCGCGACGCCGGTGGAACTGGAATTTTTGCAGGTGGAAAAGGGTTAAAGTATGGCGAAGAAGATTACAGCGCAGGTCAAGCTGCAAATTCCGGCGGGCAAGGCTACGCCGGCTCCTCCGGTAGGTACGGCGCTCGGACCGCAGGGCGTGAATATCATGGATTTCTGCAAGGCCTTCAATGCGAAGACGTCGGGCAAGGACCAGGAAGGTTTGATCATCCCCGTGGTGATCACGATTTTTTCGGACCGTTCGTTCACATTCATCACCAAGACGCCGCCGGTGCCGGTGCTGATCAAGCGCGCGTGCGGACTGGCGAAGGGATCGGCCG
>JAPKZC010000089.1:0-486 GCA_026394025.1 Candidatus Solibacter sp. | reverse complement strand
GAACCGCATAAGACGAAGGTCGGCAAGATCACACAAGCGCAGATCGAAGAAATCGCCAAGATCAAGATGCCTGACCTGAACTGCTTCGAACTGGAAGCCGCCATGCGCTCGGTGCGTGGTACGGCGCGCAGCATGGGCGTCGACGTCATCTAGTCTGCGAATTCCCGCGGTTCACAAGGCTTCGCGGGGACGGCAAACAGTTGACTCTGGGTTCGCGGTTTGAAAAGATGGAGTTTTCCTGCCTGTGGTACAGATGTGCGGATGTGGCGGAATTGGCAGACGCGCTAGATTCAGGTTCTAGTTCTCGCAAGGGAGTGGAGGTTCAAGTCCTCTCATCCGCACCAAAATTCTAAAGGATTTAACAAGGGTGTGCCGGTTCAGCGTGAAGTGGAGAGAGTTCGCTCTCCGTTAGTGAGTATTCCGCCCCTTCGGGGCGGGGATTTTCAAGGCATAAGGGTCTACCGATCCGATGTGTTTTTGGGTAGA
>JAPKZC010000898.1:7062-8806 GCA_026394025.1 Candidatus Solibacter sp. | reverse complement strand
CTCCCGCCGCGGCCGTGGCTCCCGCTTCGTTTTCGCTGATGCCGGCGCCGCCGCCGCGCAGTCCGGCGCTGGTGAACCCGCGCATGCGGCCGCGTTTCATAGTGGCGGCGGCCATCCTGGTACTGATTCTGGGCGGGGTTACGGTCCTGTGGATTGCTCGGACCCACGCGGCGCCGGCGCTTGGATTCGAAACGGATTCGGTGGCGCAGGATCTGGTGATACGCGGACGCTATGCGATGGACCGGCAGACGGAGAGCTCACTGCGCGCGGCCGTCGCGAGTTTCCAGCAGGCGACGGCCCGCGCTCCGCGCTTTGCGGGGGCATACGCGGGACTGGCGGACGCCTACAACATGCTGGCGCAGTTCGGCTACATGGCGCCCCGCGAGGGCATGGAAATGGCACGCGAGGCGGCGCTAAAGGCGCTGGAAATCGATCCGCGCCTGGCCGAGGGGCATGTGGCCCTGGCCGCCATAATTGAGGCATACGACTGGGATTGGGCGAAGGCGGAGCGCGAGTACCGGCGGGCGCTGGCGCTAAGTCCCGGGTTGCAGGCCGGGCACCTTTGGTACGGCATGTTCCTGCGGGATCAGGGCAGGCTGCGGGAGGCCATGCCGGAATTGCGGCGGGCGGCTGAGTTGGCGCCCTACTCGGTAATGGCCTGCGTCAACCTCGCGTACGGATTGCTGGCCGAAGGCAACTACTCCGCCGCCCTGGAGCAGGCCCGGCGGGCAGTGGATTTGGCGCCCGATTTGGCCAGCGCGTCCGTCGCCTTGGTACGCGCTTCGTGGGCCGCGGCGCAGACCAAGGATGCGGATGCGGTCTTGGCGCGGGCGGTGCGGGCCGCCAGTGGCAATCCGCACGCGCTGTCGCTGGTGGCTTGCGAACTGGCCCGCTTGGGCCGCCGCGAGGAAAGCTTGCAGGTGGTGCGGGAATTGCAATCGCTTTCCCGCCAGCGCTATGTCTCGCCCTTCGATCTCGGCAGGGTGTCGCTCGCGCTCGGCGACGGCGACGGTGCGCTGAATCTTTTCGAAGAGGCCTACCGCCAGCGGTCGAGCGGCATGATCTTCCTGCGCAACACCAATGCCACGTGCGTGCGCGATACTCCGCGCTTCTTGTCACTGCTCGACAAGATGCACTTCAGGGGTTGAAACCCGCTATTCTAGGGGGTTGACCCCTCAATCGAACTCAGAACAACAGAAGCAGCCGCCACGTGTGTCGGTGGTGGTGGTGTCCCGCAACCGGGCGGCGATGCTCCGCCGGTGTCTGGAATCCATCGAAGCTTCGGATTCGCGCGCCACCTTGCAGGTGATCGTCGTCGATAACGGATCCTCCGACGGCAGCGCCCAGCTCGGCGACGATTTTCCCAACGTGCAGTTCATCCGCCTGCCGAAGAATTTCGGCCTCACCAAAGCCCTGAATCTCGGCTGGCGCGCCGCCGATGCGGAGTACGTTTTCTTCTTGCACGACGATACCGAAGTGCGGCCAGCCACGGTAGGCATTCTGGCCGGCGCGCTGGATACGCACGCCGATGCGGCGGCGGTCTGCCCCCTCCTGGTGGACGATCTCGGCAATCCCGCGCCGCAACTCGGCAGCTTGCCGCCCACTGGCATTTGGCGGCCCGCCACTCCCGGCGCCCCCGTGGCCGTGGAATTCCCGCGCGGCGCCGCCCTGATGCTGCGCGTGTACTTCATCAAGGCCATCCGCCAGATCGACGAGCGCTACGGCCAGTTCGGCGCCGACGCGG
>JAPKZC010000898.1:3979-7052 GCA_026394025.1 Candidatus Solibacter sp. | reverse complement strand
CATGGCCGCCGAGATCCGCCGCGCCTCCCGTAAGATCCTGCTCGTACCGGCGTCCAACGTCTGGCACCAGGGACGCTCCAGCTATTCGGCCCTGGAGGGGGCCGATTTCCTGTCGAGCCGCGCCGTGTTTCTGGGTAAATATCAGGGATTTGGCGCGGGTATTCAGGCCCGCATCGCCGCAGTCCTGGGGGGGCGCGCCAACTTCCGGCTGGGGGAACTTAAGTACACAATCGCCGGGCAAAAAATCGACGGCACCCAGGAATGAACAGCGGTTGCCCTTGGTTAGGGGTGTAGGTTTACCTTTGATATCTGGTCTTTATGGCCTGGATAAGGTTAGCCTTATCCGCATGGAAGCTCTCATCTGGATCCTGCTCCCCGGCTTCACGGCTGTCGCTTCCGGCCTGCTGGCCTGGTTCATCATGCAATCGCGTATGGAAGTCGCCCTGGCGCAACAACGCGAACACCTGGCCGAGACGCGTGGGGCGCTTGATGCCGAGAAGTCGGCGCTCGGGGCATCGCTCGATACCGCGCTGCGGGCCGCGGAGGCGGTGGCCAAATGCGAGGCATTGGAGCACTTCATGGACGAACTGCGCGTCGAACAGCGCCACTACACGCGTGAAAACCGCATGCTCACCCACAACCGCAAGAGCCTGGTGTTGCAGGAACGCATGTACTTCCGCAATCTCCCGCTCTCTGACTGGATCGAGCACGAAATCACCGTGGAGGAAGGCGCCGACGTCGGCCGCCTCGTGCAGGACATGACCATCTTCGACAAAGGCGTCGTCTCCATTGCCGATGGCTCGCGCGCCAAGAAGCAGTTGGCCTGACGCACCCTGCCTTCTTTAAGCGAAATTAATGCATAATCTCACTCGCCGGGCGGAACGCCAGGCTTCCGTGGAGCGTACATCCTGGTGGCCGGTGTAAGATAATTAAGTCGACCTCTGGAGAATCTTCTGACTATGCATCGATTTCGTGTACTTACGTTGTGCGTTGGCTTGGCCGCTGGTTCCAGCGTAATGCTGTCCGCCGGCAAAGGCGATGCCGCGAAGGGCAAAGCCGTATTCGAACAGTGCGGGGTGTGTCACAACCCGGACAGCGGCGAAAAGAAGATGGGCCCCGGCCTCAAAGGCCTCTACAAGAAGGACAAGATGGCCAACGGGAAGAAGCCGACGGACGCTACCGTCAAGGCCCGGATCGATGATGGCGGCAGCGGTATGCCGGCCTATAAGGACATGCTCAGCGATTCGGAGAAGGACGATCTGCTCGCTTATCTCAGAACCCTGTAGGGCGTAACTGCCACATTACACCTTGGCGAGCAGTTCCAACGCTTTCTTGACGACGGAGTCGTCTTCTACTTTCTTCTGCTGGCCCTTTTCCGCCCCGGCAGCTTCCGGCAACGGGTCTCCGTTGTCATCCACGTCGATTTGCGCGTCGGCATCGCTGACTACGTTGTTCGGCGTCACGCCGGTATCCTGGATCGCCTTGCCTTCGGGCGAGTAATATTTCGCCACCGACAGGATAATCGCCCCGCCATCCTCCATCGTGATGGCCCGCCGCAGAGCGGCATCTCCGTATGTGCGTTCGCCCACCACTTGGGCGCGCTTGTTCTCCATCAGGGCGGCGGCGGCAACTTCCGCCGCGTCGGCGGTTCCGCGATTGGTCAGCAGGGCCACCGGCAGTGTAGTAATCGCCTTGGCGGGGTCAGCCTCGAAGTTCTGGCGCGGCACCTTCTGCCCCACCAGGTAGGTGATGCGGCCCTTGTTCAGAAAGAGATTGGCCAGCGCGATGCCGTCTTCAGGGGTGCCCGTGGCGCAGTTGCGCACGTCCAGCAGCAGTTTCAGCGCCCCGTCCTTCTGGAGTTGCTGCACGGCCCCCGCCACCTGCTTCACCAGTTCCGGCGATAGCGCGTCCACGTTGACATAGCCGACCTTGTCGGCCAGCATGCGGCTCTCGATGGCCGGCAACACGAAGGCGGTGCGCGTCAATTTCACGGCGGCTGGTTCCGGGTGGCGCGAGCGGACCACGCTCAACTCCACGGTGGTGCCGCTCTCGCCACGAAGCAGCATGCTGGCATAGGCCAGCGGCATGTCGCGCGTCGCCACCCCGCCAATGCTCTCGATCATATCGCCGGTGTTGAAGTTGGCCTTGGCAGCCGGCGAACCGTTGATCGTGCCCACCACGCCCACGTAGCCGAACTTCTTGGAGAGGATCAGGCCGACATCGGCGCGTTTGACGTCCTTGTTCTTCAGGTAGTCGCGGTACTGGTCGGCATTCAGGTAGCTGGCGAACGGGTCGATCGCTTCGAGCATGCCGTTGAGCGCGCCCAGCGTGACGCTCTTCATGTCGGGCTCTTCCACGTACTCGCTCTTGATGCGCGATACCACGTCGCTGAAGACCCCGATGTGTTTATACGTGTCGTCGGGCGATGCGCTCCGGCCGAGCACACTCCCGATCAGGAGCAGAACCGTGAGGCACGTCGACGTGCTCACGACGAAATACTTGGTACGGCTACTCATAGGTTTCTCGACAGCTCCAGCTAGAGCCATTATACTGATTCGACGCGTCAGCCGCCGGTACGGTTTAGCCTTATTTCCAGTCGTTTCGCTGGCGCAGGCCGTTGATGTGCGCCGCATGGTGCCGCCCGTGCCACGCGTACAGCGCCAGATTGGTGTCCAGCCGCACCAGGCCGAGTGCCGGATGGACGAAGCGGCGGCCAAAGTCGGCGTCGCTCAGGCTCTTCAGCAACAGCGCCCACCGGGCGTGCAGGCTTTCGATAAGTTGCAGGGATAACTCCACCGGGGCGGTGCGCGAATCGGAGAGTTGGGCCCATGCTTTCTCATTGTACGGGCGAACCGCGGGTTCCGTCTCGGTGAGCCCCAGACGCATGCGGATAAAACTGTTCATGTGGCTGTCGGCCACGTGGTGGACGGTCTGGCGGACGGTCCACCCTTCCGGGCGGTACGGGGTATCGAGTTGGGCGTCGTCCAGCCCGCGCACGGCGTCGCGGTACAGCGCGGGAGCCGCGGCAATCTCCTCGATCAGCCCGGGGTACTGGCCGGGCGTCACCGTCTGC
>JAPKZC010000898.1:0-3955 GCA_026394025.1 Candidatus Solibacter sp. | reverse complement strand
TACATCCGCGACACGGAGCAGCGCCTGGCGGATGGCAAAGTCTTTCTTTGGGCCGACCAGTCGGCGGACCGGGCGCGTCGCGTGAAAGCCGGCGAGGCCGTGGTCGAGCCTTTCCTTAGCAAGGCCGTGACACACGTTCCCGGCGGCTTGGTGCATGACTGGGTGGGTAGCGTATTCATCCCCGGCGCCACTTTGGAACGAACCCTCGCCATGGTGCAGAATTACGACCACCACAAGGATGTCTACAAGCCCGACGTCATCGATTCCCGGTTGATTTCGCGCACCGGGAACGATTTCCACATATACCTGCGACTGCTCAAGAAGAAGGTGATCACCGTGGTGCTCGCCAGCGAACACGAAGTGAAATACACACCCCTGGACAAGACCCGTTGGCGCAGCGCATCGCGCACCACCAAGATTGCCGAAGTCGATCGGGCGCGCAAGCCGGATGAACGTGAAAAGCCCCCGGGCGCCGGCGAAGGGTTCTTGTGGAACCTGAACAGCTACTGGCGGTTCGAGGAACGTGACGGCGGCACCTGGCTGGAATGTGAGGCCATTTCGCTGACGCGCGACATCCCTACCGGCCTGGGCTGGCTCGTGGAGCCCATCATTCGCGATTTGCCGAAAGAGAGTCTGGCGAATACCCTGCGCTCCACGCGCGCCGCGCTGGCGAAATAACAACCCCGCCCTCAACGGCCGCGGTTCCGCTTGCAGTCACACGGCGCCCAGCCTCTGCCTCTGCGCGCTACCCGGCCAACCCGTGAATCCCGCTCCTCCGTGCAGCTTGTTTTCGGTTTTCTCTGCGCCTATCTCTGCGTTCTCAGCGTCTCTGCGGTGAAAACGCATCCTGTGTGGTTCCGGCTTCGCCGGGTAAGGCAGCGCACCTCGTCATTCGTCGAAGCCCCTGGCCTCATGAGCGACTTACGCGGGCTCGCTCTCGCTCTCGTCTTCCACCAGTTCCCAGCGCCCACGGCCGCACAGGTTGGGACAAGGCGGGAACTCTTGTTGTTCCATGAAACGCTGCGGCGTCTTGCAGACGCTGCACCAGTAGATGCCGGTAACGGGCACGATAACGCCGGGACGATGATTCATTTTTCTCCGTTGGGGCCGAGAAGCCAGTCGGCCAGTTCTTCCATGCGGTCCAGCAGGCGGTCTGGCGCCGGGTCGGCCAGCGTCTCCGGCTGGAACCCGTAGGTCACACCGCAGGCCGCGATGCCGGCGTTGCGCGCCGTTTGTATGTCCACGCTGCTGTCGCCAATCATCAGCGTGCGGTCGGCGGGGATGCCGGTCTCGCGCATCAGCGCGGCCACCCCGATGGGGTTCGGCTTTTTCAAATCGAAACTGTTGCCGCCATATACCTGGAAAAAATGCCCGCCCACTCCGAGTCCGTCGATAATCGCGCGGCTGATGCGCACCGGCTTGTTGGTGAGCACCGCCATTCGCTTGCCGCCATCGCGCAGGCGATCCAGCGCTTCGCGCACACCCGGATACAGCGTGGTGTAGTCCAGGTAGTGCTCTCGATAGTATTCCAGGAAGAATTCCAGCGCCTCCTCTACTTCCAGTTCGCTCGCCTGCTCGCCCATCGCCCGGCGGATCAGCACGGGAGCGCCGTTGCCCACATAGGAGTAGACGCGCTCGTTCTCGAGCGGGCTCATGCCCATATGGGAGCGCGTGGCGTTGACGGCGTGCGCCAGGTCCAGTTTGGAATCCACCAGCGTGCCATCCAGATCGAAGATCAGTAAATCCATGTCTACGCGGTGCCTGTCTTCTTCTTGCGCGCTTGCCCGGCGCGGGCCATCGGTTTGCGCCGCACGCGCGAGCGCGTCCCCCCCACGGTGTACGCCACCATCTTCCGCTGCAAAGTATTGCGATGAATGCCGAGTTGCTTCGCCGCGGCGCATTGGTTGCCATGGTTGCGCTGTAGTGCGCCCTGGATCATGCTTTTTTCCAGGATCTCAATGGCCTGCTGCAGGAAGAGACCCCCGTCGAGCAGGTGGTCCACCAGCCCGTCAAATCTGTCTTTCATCTTATTTCTTCTCCCCGTTCGGTTATTTCCGAATCCCTTTTTCCAACGCGTCGCTCCAGGCGGCCTTCACCTGGGCGTACGTCCTGCGGAAGCCCTCTTTCAAATCGTGTGGAGCCATGGCCGCAAACATGCGCGCGGCGTCCACTACATAAGGGGCCATCCGGGAGTTGACGATGGCTTCGGGCGGCTTGTCCCCCCGCGAAAACGCCATCACTCCCATCACGATTGCGATTGCGAATACCAACCCGCGCAGCAGGCCGAAGCCCGCGCCCAATAGGTGATCGACAATGGATAGCCCGGTGACTTTCAAAAACCTGCCGACCACGAAACTCACTAGCGCGCCCAACAATAGCACTGCGCAGAATACCACCGCGAAGCCGCCGGCGTTGGCCATCGTCCGGGAACTGGCATAGGGCAGCAGGTAATAGCCAATGGTGCCGTAGAACCAGATGCCCAGCAGCAGCGCCAGCACGCCTGAGATTAATCCGATGATCTGCCGTGAGAACCCGCGGCGAAGACCGGCCACGCCGCTGGCGAGCAATATGATCGCCAGGACGAAATCCAGCCAGTTCATAGCGGGCGGCCGGTCAGAACCTGGTATGCCTGCCGATATTTCCCGGCCGTCTTCTCCGCGATGTCGTCGGGCAAAGGCGGCGCCGGCGGCTGCTTGTTCCAGTGGATGGCTTCCAGATAATCGCGCACAAATTGCTTGTCGAAGCTCAACTGGGCGCCGCCCGGCTGGTACGATTCCGCCGGCCAGAAGCGCGAGGAATCGGGCGTCAGAACTTCGTCGCCCAGCACCAGTTGACCCTCCACGAAGCCGAACTCGAACTTGGTGTCCGCGATGATCACGCCCTTGGTTTCGGCGCATCGCGCGGCGCGCGAATAGATCTCCAGGGTGAGATCGCGTAGTCTCTTGGCCAGGTCTTCGCCGATCAATGAAACCACGTGTTCGAAGCTGACGTTTTCGTCGTGTCCCGACGATGCCTTGGTGGCGGGCGTAAAGATGGGTTCGGGCAGCTTGTCGCTCTCGCGTAAGCCGGCCGGCAGTTGGATGCCGCACACCGTGCCCCGTTCACGGTACTCTTTCCAGCCCGACCCTGAGATGTAGCCGCGCGCCACGCACTCGATCTCGATCATCCTGGCCCGCTTCACCAGCATGGAGCGGCCCTCCAGTTGATCGCGGAACGGGTGCAGCGCCGCCGGATACTCTTCGACGTTCGCCGTCAGGAAGTGCGTCGGCGTGACATCGCGCAAAAAATCGAACCAGAAGATGGAAAGTTGGGTGAGCACCCGCCCTTTGTCGGGAATTCCAGTGGGCAGGATGTAGTCGAATGCGGAGAGCCTGTCCGAGGCGATGATGAGCAGCCGGTTTTCGTCCACGCTGTACACATCTCGTACCTTGCCTTGTGCATGGCGTTCGATGCCGGTCAGATCGGTTTGAAGTATGACGGGGTTCTTTGTGAAGTTCACGCTTGCCTTCGCGTATCCATCGGGGGAGTAATCCAAATGATAACCCGTCTGGCGGAGAAGTCAATTCACAGGATGCGGCCTTTATGTTTCAGGCGCCGCTGTGGGGCAGGCGCTTTCGCCTGCCAACCGGTTTCTCACCACCTCGCGCTTGCCCGGAGTGATCCGCGCTAGCCCGCGGCATCTGGACTGTCTCACCGGCCAACCCGTGAATCCCGCTCCTCCGTGGAGCTTGTTTTTGGTTTTCTCTGCGCTTCTCTCTGCGCTCTCCGCGTCTCTGCGGTGAATCGACTTCCTGTTTGGTTCCGGCTTCGCCGGGTCAGGGAGCGATTGGCGAGGGAACGGGTGTGCGCGCACGCCCCGGAAACCGCGCTCGCCCCCCGTTTTCCCGCGCCCACCCTCGGTCTGTGGACTATCGGCGGCGACCCTCGGTATTCTAATATACGGTTTGCATGGCGC
>JAPKZC010000685.1 GCA_026394025.1 Candidatus Solibacter sp. | reverse complement strand
CCCGGCGCGGCCCAGCAGATAGGCGGTGGCACCCACCACTTTGGGATGCGTGTAGTGCGTCAGCCCGAGCGCCATGCCCTGAAAGCGCTGGCCCGGCGAACCGGTCATGTTCACCTTGATGGTAACGGTCTTGTTGTGCACTAGTTTTTCCAGGCCGCCGAGCTGGTCGAACATGGCGGACATTTTGGCCGTCACGTCCTCATCGTAGGTGGTGCATTTGGCAATGGAGACGGGCGCTACCGGCGCTTCCGGCGCACCGTGCAGCACCTGCGGCAAGGGCGCCGCCGAAATCACGGCGATCCATTCTCTACGGGTCATGCTCATGCTATAGCTCCAGCCTAATGGTGGCGCAGATGCCAACGCGATCCACGTCGACACCCCAGCCTTCTTCGGTCTTGTACACTTCCAGCGATTTGTCCGCGCCTCCGGGCGTGATCAGGGTGGCGTGCTTGTACTCGCCCAGGTAGTGCATGGCCACGTTCTCCACCGGATAGTCCGAATAATTCACGAGGTGCACGATGGCGGTCTTGCCGCCGGGCGCGGCCAGGTAATTGGACAGCATGGAAGCGACGTTGAACAGACGCACGCCCATGTTGCGGCGCCCGATCATGGAGTTGACGTCGCGCCAGATGTCGTTGAGGCGATCCAGTTCCGCCTTCTCCAGGGTGATGCTGCCGGCTGAGGCGGTGGGGTCTTTCCATCCCGGCGGTCCGGTGAGCAGGGTACCGCCGCCGCGCGTGAAGGCGCGGAGAATTTCCTTCCGTTCGGCGGTGAGCGCCGCAGCGTCCACGTTGACCGCCATGGTGGCGCCGGCCAGCGCTTCCGCCGAAAGCTGCTGGCGCGGGATGGGGCGCACCGGAGTGTGTTTGACCGCGATCATGTCCAGGATGCCGCCGGATAACAGCCCGCCCTTGCCTGGGTCCTGCACCACGGCGAGTTTGCCGCTCTCCCGCATGGCGCGCCACTCGGGGTGCTGCTCGAAATAGGCGAGCAGGCCGGAGATGCGCTTCCAGACTCCCAGCGCCGCCTCCTCGCGGGCGGCGAGGCGGCCGGCCAAATCATCGTCGAATGCCACCACCCAGCGCGCGCCGGAGATGCCGGCGTCGGCGACGACTTGCAGATAGCGTGTGGCGGCGACCGCGGTCTTGGGCGGCGGCTGGTTGGCGATCCACACGTCGGCGTTGCCCCAGGCGCGCACGGCGCGCAGGAAGCCGGTGTTGGTGTCGATCCAGACGGAGGCGGTGGGGCCAGATTTTTTGACGCCGCCATCATCGGCCGCAATCCCGGGCCAAACACCCTGATAGGTGCCGAGCACCGGCGCGGCGGAGCCCAGCGGCAGGCGGTTGCGCGAGGTCAGTTCGATCACCGCAACACCGCTGTGATTGGCGGAGATGCCAGCGGCGGTTCCTTCGGGGAATTCGCCTTCGAGCACGATGCCATCCACCTTGGCGGCCAGCGCGCCGTCCACCTCGTGGCCCTCACCGCCCGGAGTGACCACCGCCAGCGCCACCACGCCGCGCGCCTGTACGGCCGCAACCAATTGCGGCGTCGGCGATTTCAGCAAGAGGCAGTTGACGGGCGTGCCGGCGAGCAGTTCGAGCGAGCGCGTGTCGGCCCACGGCCATCGCACAGGTACCCAAGCCGAGGGCGGCGGCGCCGCCACGCACAGGAAGCGCACGAAGCCCACAACGGCTACCCAGCGGCCGGCTCGCATCCACATAAAGATAGATTACGACATTCGGCGCCAGGAAACCGTAAGGGGGCGGTTTTCTCGGGCGAAGGCTCATCGTCCAGGAAAGCCCCGCTTTGAACGTTACCTTACCTTTGCGGAGTGCGCTACAGACGGGCGCGTGCCATAATGGCGACGGAGGGTTGCTGTGCGTTATCTTTCGCTCTTGCTGGCGCTGTGGATTCCCGCGACTGCCCAGGTTGCCCCGATGCTCAACCTGGTAGTCCTCGAGGGCGAGGGCGCGACGAACAACATCCGCCAGCGCACTGCCCGCGAACCCATCGTCCAGGTGCAGGATGAAAATCACAAGCCGGTTGCCGGCGCAATTGTGGTCTTTACGTTGCCTTCCAACGGGGCCGGCGGCGTCTTCGCCAACGGCGCGCGGACGCTCAGCATGGTCAGCGACAACCAGGGTCAGGCGGTCGCCCGCGGGTTCCGCCCCAACGGTCTCAAGGGTCAGTTCAAGATACGGGTCAACGCTTCGCACCAAGGCCGGACTGCATCTACGGACATCAACCAGACGAATGCCGCGCTTGCCGCGTCGGGCGCCGCCGCGGGCGCGGGGGTGTCGGCCAAACTGATAGCTGTGTTGGCCGTGGTGGGCGCGGCGGCCGCCGGTGGAGCATACTACGCCACGCATTCGGGTTCCGCAACTCCGGCCGCCATCACTCTGCCCGGCACCACCATCGCGGCGGGCAGCGGTTCCGTGGGACCCCCGAGGTAATCGCCATGAGAATTCTCGTTTCCGCTTTTCTAGCAGCGTGTTCCCTCTGCGGTCAAGCAGGCAAGCTTGCCGCGCCGTCGCCGGGCTTCGCGTTCGATCAATCGGCGCACGCTCTGCGCCGGATTCAGGGTATTCCCGGTGCGGCCCTGGTCGGGGCTCCGGTGGAGTTCGGCTTTGCGGTGACCGCCGCCTACGTCGCGCCGCGTCTGGATTCCGCATTCGTCGTGGCGGATGGCGACTGTCGTGCGCATCTGTTCCGCCTGACGGCGGATGCCCCGCGGGAACTCGCCCTCGATTCGATGGACGCCTGCTTCCAAGTGGTCTACAGTCCGTCGGGAACCGCCGCCGCCCTATATTCGCGCGGCAGCGTGGTGATGATCAAAGGACTCCCCGATGCTCCGGTAGTGGCCGCCACCGTCAGCCTGCGCCCCAATCCGAGGCCGCAACGGCCGCTCCCCCATACTCTGGCTATCAGCGACGATGGGGCGTATCTGCTGTACGGAGCCGGCGGCCTCATTGAATTATTCGGCGTGGCCGGCGATCGCCGCCAAGTGGCGAACGGCGCCCGCGACGTAATCGCGGCCTTCGCCCCGGGCGGTCACGATGCCGCTGTCACCGACGGCGGCAAGTTGATTCTGTTCCAGGACATTGCGGGCGCAGCCACAGAGCGCTCCTTCTCCGGTATCGAGATGCCCAGTGCGCTGGCGTTTTCACCCGATGCCCGAAAGCTTTTCGTGGCCAGCGCGGTAGGCCGGGCGGTCACTACCATCCAGGTGGCGACCGGCGACCGTTCGGCGCT
>JAPKZC010000622.1 GCA_026394025.1 Candidatus Solibacter sp. | reverse complement strand
GTGGTGCGGGCCAAGCGCAAGAAGAGGCTGAACACGCTGGAAGAACAATTCCCCGAGTCGCTGGATTTCCTGGCTCGGTCGATGCGCGCCGGCCACGCCTTCTCGATCAGCCTGGAAATGCTGGGCGAGGAGATGGCCGATCCGCTGGGGCAGGAGTTCCGCGCGCTGTTCAATGAGCAGAACCTGGGCGCGCCCATCGATATCGCGCTGCACAATTTCACCGTGCGCGTGCCGCTGCTCGACGTCCGCTTCTTTACGTCGTCAGTGCTGCTGCAGAAGCAGACGGGCGGCAATCTGAGCGAAATTCTCTCGCGCCTGGCCTACGTGATCCGGGAACGATTTCGCCTGAAGGGACAAGTCAAGGCGGCGAGCGCCCACGGGCGCCTCACCGCCACCATCCTGACGCTGCTGCCGGTATGCACCATGCTCGCGCTGCTGTTTGTGGCCCCCGGTTATTTGCAGGGGATGGCCGAAGATTCCGACGGCAAGTATCTGATTGGCGGCGCCATCGTAGCGCAGGTCCTGGGGAATTTCTTCATCAAGAAGATCATCAACATTAAGGTCTGATATGGAACATCCAATACTATTCTCCGCCTGCGCGTTCTTCATGCTGATGGTCATCCTTAGCTGGGTGGGCTACCGCCTGATCTACAAGCCCGGCAGGTTCATGCGCCAACTGGGCAATCCGGTCATCACCACCGATTCCCAGCGCCTGATGGAGGCCGGCGGCGAAACCGAGGCCAGCACGCTGGTGACGTTCCTCCACGGCATCGGGTCGCGCGTACCTACTTCGGAAACCGAGGTCGCCAGCCTGAAGGCCGACCTGATCCGTGCCGGCTTCCGTTCGGAGAACGCGCTGCCGGTTTTCTACGGTGTGCGCATCATGGTCACTCTGCTGATGCTGGTGTTGTGCATCATGCTGGAAGCCAGGATGCCGCCCAACCCGGTCATGAAGCTCGGCCTCATGGCATCCGGCATCGGCGCCGGCTGGATTCTGCCGCGCTTTTTCCTGGAAAAAAAGGTCGCCAAGCGGCAGGAAGTTTTGCGCCTCTCGCTGCCCGACGCGTTGGATCTGATGGTGGTGTCGATCGAGGCCGGCTTGGGCCTGGACCAGGCCATCCAGCACGTGGCGCGCGAACTCTACGCCAGCCATCCGCAACTGAGCGATGAGATGTCCCTGGTCACGCTCGAAATGCGCCATGGAAAACGGCGCAGCGAGGCGTTGCGCAACTTCGCCGAGCGCACCGGCGAGGCCGAATTCCGCAAACTGGTGGCCATCCTGGTGCAGAACGATCGCTTCGGCACCAGCATGGGGGAAAGCCTGCGCACACATTCCGATTTCTTGCGTGTGCGCCGCCGCCAGGAAGCCGAAGAGCGCGCCGGCAAGGTCGGCGTCAAGCTGGTATTTCCGATTTTCTTTTTCATATTGCCGTCCATGCTGGTTGTGGCGGCCGGCCCAGGTCTCCTACAAGTATTCAAGTACCTCTTCCCAATGATGAAGCAGATAGGGTGACACACACAAAGGAGCACACAGACGATGGACACAATTATGCAGGCAGGCATCTGGATCGCGGCAGGGGGCATCATGATGCTCTTGTTGAAACGGCGGCGGTCCCGCAAAAGCGCCAGGTAACCAGGACAGGGAACCAATACCACGAAAGGAGGAACGATTTGGACCTCGCGATACAAGGAGCGATCTGGCTGGGTGCCGGCGTAACGCTTGTCATGCTGCTCTCGCGCCGCCGCCGGCGACGGACGGCACGCTGACGTTTCATGAGGGATGGCTGGCGCGGAGCGGCTAGTTCGGGAGCTTGCGCCAGCCGGGGTCTTTCAATGTCGATCCAATTTGTGGTCAGCAAGCAAAATCGGGATGGCGGTTGGCCTTACGTCCGGGGCATTTCCTGGACAGAGCCGACGGTCTACGCCATCCTGGCTTTGTTGGCCGCCGGCGAACTCGAGCCGGCGCGTCGCGGCCTCGATTGGCTGCGGGCTTCGCAGTTGCCCGATGGGGGCTGGCCGCCGCAAACTGGATTCGACGAAAGCACGTGGGTGACCGCGCTGGTGGCACTGCTTCCGCCCAGCCAAATCGGAAGCGGCGTCCACGCGCGTGCCATCGGCTGGCTGTTAGCTGCCAGCGGGGAGGAATCTTCGGCGACGTACCGGGCGCGCATGTGGC
>JAPKZC010000257.1 GCA_026394025.1 Candidatus Solibacter sp. | reverse complement strand
GTTCTTCTCTGCGCTTATCTCTGCGTCTCTGCGTCTCTGCGGTGAATAGCCCTTTGCGATTCTCAAGCGATGCCTCGCACTCGGATCAGGTCTCCGAAGATGACGCTTTCCAGGGATTGCGAGGTGGCGACCCCGGCGTAGCGGCCGCCGCTGCGCATCGCCATGGTTTGCAACCCGGCGCAGTATTCGTCGAAGGCGCGCGTGTACCGTTTACGCGCGTCGTCGTCGAAATCCAGTTTCATGCCCGCCCCGGTCTCGGAGTCGCGCAGTTCCAGTTCGCCGATCCACGGCGGTACCCGGTCCTCGTCCGCCCAGATTTGCAGCAGCATCAGCTCGTGGCCGTAATCGGTCAGATATTGCAGCGCCTTCTCGCAACTCCGGTCGTCCAGGAAATCTGAGATGATGATCACCAGCCCGCGCTGCGAATACACCCCGATGAATTCCTTCACCGCCGCCAGGTAATCCGTGGCGCCGGACGCCTGGAAGGCGGAAAGGCCGTCCATCACGCCGGCGAAACGGTGCCGTCCGCCGGTAGAGATGACCCGCTGCATTAAGCGGTTGGCAAAAGCCTGGATCTCGATGGTGTCCAGGCGAACCAGGCCCACGTAGCACAGCGCCCCCGCCAGTTTTCGCGCGTAATCGAACTTCATTCCGCCGTGCGCCAGCATGGAGGCGCTGGTATCCAGCAGCAATCGCACCGGCACGCGCGGCTCCACCTGGAACATCTTCAGGAACAGCTTCTCCAGGCGCATGTAGGCGCGCCAGTTGACGGCCCGCAGGTCGTCGCCGTGGTGGAAGTTGCGATGGTCGAGGAACTCCTGGCCCGAGCCGGGGAATCGCGACTTGTCGTGGCCGCCCACCAGCCCGGCGAAACACTTTTGCCAGTGAATGGTGAGGCGTTCGAGCTTCTCAAGAAGCTCCCGGTCAAGCAGCGGAGCGGAGGCCATACGTCACCTAAGCCGCGGAAGTCTGGGCACTGACGCCCTTCAGAATGGCCTGCAGAATGGATTCCGGTGTCTGCCCGTCCGCATGGGCGTCGAAGTTGAGAATGATACGGTGGCGCAACACCGCCCCCATGTCTTCCACCGACAGGTGGAAACGCCAGCGCATCAACGCGTGTACCCGGCCGCACTCCACCAGGGCCTGCGCGCCGCGCGGCGAGCTGCCGTAGCGGATGTATTTCCGCGCCATCTCGTGGGATTCCTTGTGGTCGCTCTGCGTGGCCATCACCAGGTGGATGGCAAAGTCCCGCACGTGGGGAGCCACCAGCACTTGCCGGCACACATGGCGCACTTGGTGAATCTCGTCGCGATCCATCACCGGCTCGGGCACTTCCTCCTCACGGGCGATGGTGCGTTCCACGATGCGGCTCAACTCCTCGCGGCTCGGGTAGGTCACCAGGATTTTCATCAGGAAGCGGTCGAGCTGCGCCTCGGGAAGAGGATACGTGCCCTCCATCTCGATGGGATTCTGCGTAGCCATCACCAGAAACGGCGCCTCCAGTTCGTGGGTGGTGGTGCCGCTGGTGACGGTGCGCTCCTGCATCGCCTCCAGCAGAGCGGATTGCGTCTTCGGAGTGGCGCGATTGATTTCGTCGGCCAGCACCAGGTTGGCGAAGACGGGGCCGTACTGGAATCGCAGCGTCTTGCCGCCACGTTCGTCGCTCTCCATAATCATGCTGCCCACGATGTCGGCGGGCATCAGGTCCGGCGTGAACTGAATCCGCGAGTACTTGAGCTGCAGCGCGCGCGCCAGCGTGCGCAGCAGCGTGGTTTTGCCCAGCCCCGGGACGCCCTCCAGCAACACGTGGCCGCCCGAGAGCAGACAAATAAGCACGCCTTCCACCACGTCGTCCTGGCCTACGATAATCTTGGCGATTTCCCGGCGGACGGCGTTCAACCGGTCAACAGCATTCTGGAGAGTCGCTTCGGAGCCCACGTTCTTCATTGTAGAGCAGCAGACGGCAAAACACCGGATCGGTAAGGCGGGAAATCGCAGGAATTCAAAAATTCGATGAAGCGGTGCTTTATGCTTCCATCTGAAGCTGGCTCTGGTCGCCCATCTGGCCCACCAGTACGCTTAACACCGCAGCCATCTCAGACAACGCCTTGCGGGATTGTTGCGGTGCCACGCTCCGCGTCAGCCGCGACCACGCCCGCATCAGCTTGCAGTCGATGACCAGCCGTTTGTTCTCGATCGATGCCAGCTCCAGATCCGCGGTGTGCTCGATCAGGTACATGACCACGTGGTAGTCGCGTTCCAGGGCACGCTCCAGAGGACCCAGATCGGCATCGGTTTTCAGACACTCCAACGCGGAAGAGACACTGAAACGCTGGTCGGAAACCTTGGACATGGCTGCGCGCTCTTGCGCGTTGCGCAGCAGCAACACGCAGCAGTAACGCAGCCAGTAAACAAACAAGATCACCGAAATCGCGATGATGAAAACGCTGGTAACCATTTCATCCACTAGTTAACGTTACGCCGGTACTAGGCCGACCATGACGAGTCTAGCATCCTGAAGTGTTGCATGCAACACCTTTTCGATGTAAATCTTCCGTCATTCCACTATTTTACCGCGGGGGCTAACGCCGTACCCCCCACATTTGGGGGTGCCTGGGAATGAAGGGGCAGTAAATCTATATTTTTCTGTTCGTTACCGCTCGGCATCCAGACAAACCAGGCCCGGCCGATATTCAGTAACAGAGGATGGTATCCCGGAGCCGAGACTCGGATCCGGTGGGGTTCGGCAATCGTGGTCAGCTCAAAAACGCCGCGATAGCCCGCATCGGCTCGAAAGAATGGCGGTTGGCCGGTGGGGTCGTCTTCCACCACCGCCCAGGGAACGGGCTGATGGGATAGGGCGTCACGCACCGTGCCCGACACCCGCCACGTCGGGGACGAGCGATCCCCGGCCCGTGCCGCGCTGAACCGCACCGCTGACCCGGCCCACCAGAAGGCGAAGAAGACACAGCCGAACAGAAGTACAAATACGATGGCCAGGCGCAATGCCGAGCGCACCCACACACCGGATTCCAGGTCGCCGGATCCGGCCGCTTCCAGCGGCTCGTGGACTTGCCTAGATCTCCGCCAGAGCCCGCGCCACATCTTGCGGGGAGTACTCATAATCCTGCAATTGTCCAGTGAGATAACTCTCGTACGAGCCCAGGTCGAAGTGGCCGTGCCCGCTGAGGCAGAAGAGGATGTTGCGCTGCCGCCCTTCCTCGCGAGCCAGCAGCGCTTCGTCCACCGCGGCGCGAATGGCGTGCGCCGATTCCGGTGCCGGCAGAATTCCCTCGGTGCGGGCGAAAGACAGCGCGGCGGCAAACACCGGCAGTTGAAGATACGATTTGGCCTCGATCTGGCCGAGTTTGAGTATATGACTCATCAGCGGCGACGCGCCGTGATAGCGCAATCCGCCGGCGTGAATACCAGGCGGCATAAAATCGTGGCCCAGGGTGTACATCTTGATCAGCGGCGTCAGTTTGGCGGTATCGCCGTAGTCGTAGGTGAGGGTTCCCTTGGTCAGAGTGGGACAGGCGGATGGCTCTACGGCGACGATCCGGGGGCCTTTGCCCGCCAAACGGTCCAGCACGTAGGGCAGGGCGAGCCCTGCGAAATTGCTGCCGCCGCCGAAGCAGCCGATTACCACCTCCGGTTCCTCGCCCGCCAACTCCATCTGGAGCTTGGCTTCCTGCCCGATCACGGTCTGGTGCAGCATCACATGGTTCAGCACGCTACCCAGCGCGTAATTGGTATCGTCGTGGGTGGCCGCATCCTCCACCGCCTCGCTGATGGCGATCCCCAGACTGCCCTGCGAATCGGGCGTTGCCGCCAGCACGCTGCGGCCGGCATGGGTGTGCTCGCTCGGGCTGGCGAAGACTTCGGCACCCCAGACGTGCATCATCATGCGCCGGTACGGCTTCTGGTCGTAACTGACGCGCACCATGTACACGGTGCATTCCATGCCAAAGAGCTGGCATGCCAGGGACAGGGCGCTGCCCCACTGGCCGGCCCCGGTTTCGGTGGCCAGTCGCTTGATGCCCGCGCGCTTGTTGTAGTACGCCTGGGGCACCGCGGTGTTCGGCTTGTGGCTGCCGGCCGGACTGGTGCCTTCGTATTTGTAATAGATATGCGCCGGCGTGTCCAACAACTTCTCCAGGCGGCGCGCTCGATAGAGCGGCGTGGCCCGCCACAGGCGATAGATGTCCATGACTTCGCCCGGAATATCGATCAGGGGTTGGGGTGAAAACTCCTGCTCGATCAATTCCATGGGAAAGAGCGGCATCAGGTCCTGTGGCGTCAGCGGCGCGCGCGTACCGGGATGAAGTGGCGGGGCCATGGGTTCCGGCAACGACGGCAGAACATTGACCCACACGGAGGGAATCTGGCTATCGGCCAGCAGGAATTTGGAATGTTCGGACATGGGTGAGAATACTATAACAGACCTCCCCCAATCGCACGCGAGGCCGGTTTGACCGGTTTGACCGGTGCGCCATCCGGCCCCGCCCGCAGCCCTAAGCCGCGCCAGTGTCCGGGTGCATGATGCCGAAGATGTGGCCCTCGGTATCCTTGCAGTAGGCCAGCCAGCCGACGCCGGGGATTGCCATCTTGGGCACCACGCAGGTTCCGCCGCACTTCTTGATCGCCTGCAGCGAGTCATCCACGTTGGCCACGCCGATGGTGTTCACGCAGGGCTGATTGGGATCTCGGCGCGGCATCAGGCCCCCATCGATTCCAGGTTCACCGGGCCCGCCGGTCGAAATCACCCAGTAATCCATGGGCCCGGCCCACTTGTCGAACTTCCAGCCGAATACGCTGGAATAGAATTGCATAGCCCGCTCGGGGTTCTCGGCGGGTATCTCGAAATGAACTGGTCTCGGCATAGTTCTCCTTCCTAGCTACTTTCTGGCGCAAAAATGAGGGTCTAAGTTCCGTGATTTCATTGCTGGCCT
>JAPKZC010001056.1 GCA_026394025.1 Candidatus Solibacter sp. | reverse complement strand
CCATCCCGCCTTCCCCAAGCCGCCGGACCAGCCTGTACGCCCCCACCAGGCTGCCGATCAATCGATCTTTCGGATCAGGCCAATTCTCGGGCAAACTGCTCCTCTGGGAGTTATCGGCTCGCGGCGCGGGAAGTTGCCGGGAACAACTTCCTTGCCGGAGGCGCGATAACTTGGGCGAATCGCCGACGTAAGGAGGAACTCATGGCAATCCCACCGCTTCAAACAGGCGCCGCCCCCCGGTTGGACAATATCGAGTCGGATAGCCTTCCCACCACCGATTCTAGCGCCGCGGATGGCGCTCCCGTGCAGCCGGACACGCCGTCATCACCCGGTTCCGAAGTGAATCTGGACGCGATGCTGGCGCGGGAGCGAGTGGAACGCTCCGGCGACGCCCGGACCGTTGCGTACGAGGGGCCAACCTCCGCGCCGCCTCTTACCGATGTCGAGGTTGGCGCCAAGATTGCGATGGTGGACCGGCGCCTCGGCAGCCTGCCGCAATGGACCGAGCAAAGCATGAAGCTCTTTGCCATGAAGTTTCCGTCGTCGATGTTTGAGAAACAGGAAGTGCACATACCGACCATGGCCGAATTGCAGGGCCACCCGATGGTGCAGATTTTCCAGGCCAACAATCGGGCCGCAGCCGGGGACCTGGCGACGTCGAAGGAGTTGTTCGCCGAATCCCGCACGACGCTGCGGGAGGGCGACCCCGCGGGTGCGCGACAACTGTACGACGTGGCTCTCGGCTACGAACACGCCGGCATGAAACATATCGCGCGCAACGAGAAATGGCTGAAGATGCGGGCCGACAAGGTGGTGGATGCGATGGACAAGCACGCCACCGATCTGGTGGAAATGGGCGTCAATGTGGGCTCCGCGATGGGGGCGGACGCGTATCTTGCCGGCAAGTTGCTAGGTCTGATGGGCAAGGGGTTTCAAGCCCTGCGTGAGCTGCGAATGGCGGCCCGCGGCTCTGAGACGGCGGCGAAATCTCTATTGGAATGCGAGAAGATCGCGCGCATGGACATCAACGAGGCCAAGCTGTACCTGAAGTGTGGAGATGAAAAGGCGATCCGGGAGTTGAACGGGGCCCGGAGCAAGGTTCTCGATACCTATCTCTCCGACCCGCAGAAGCTGAAGACCGCCGACGCCGCGCTGCTCGAAAAATGCTCCTGGCATGGCGCCGGAGGCGAAGCGGTTCACCTGACCGCGGCGGAGGTCGGGCTGATGCAGAAGAATCTCGAGATCGTCGGCAAGATCGACAAGCAAGCCATGGAAGCGCAGGGAGTGACGCGAGAGATCCTCGCCGAACTGGAGAAGAATCCGGGCGCGGCGGCCAATCGCTTGCGCGACCTCGTGACGGATCCCGGCAAGCTTCTCACCTGCGAACCGAAGGAGCTGTTGCGGCTGGGACGGGAAGCGGGGGTGGATCTGAGGGCTGCCGACGCCAAGCTACTGATCACCGGCGCCGATCCGAAGCTGATGAAGATGAACCTGCTGCAGGCGGCCAACCGGCTGGAGAAAGTCTACGGATCGCCGCAGGCCGCCCAGCAGCTCCGCGAGTTCTACAATGAGACGCGCGGGCATGTTCGCGCGGTTCAGGAAAGCGCCAAGCTCCTGGAGAAGCGGCTTCCCCAGTGGAAAGCGCTCGACCAGCAAAAGCTGATTAAGGACTACGGTATGTCCGCGCAGGAAGCCGAAGCTTTCCAAAGGGACCTGGCGCACCTGCCGGTGGAGGACTTCCGGCCCACCTATCACGATGTGCTGGGCCCCGGCAAAAAGACCGGCGGCGATATCGGGACCTTTATGTCGCGCCCGGGAAAAGCCGCCGAGGACCCGACCGTCGCGTGGGCGATTCAACGGCACAACCAAACCAGTCTCCACCACCACCCGAATACTTCGGGGAGCAGGATGGAGAGCGCCATAGACATGATCGCCGCGATGCGCCAGGAACGGGTGTACCGGCCGCAGAGCATGCCGTGGTCGAAAGGGGCGCACGGCGAGGATATCCAGACGATTATCTTCGGTGGGGGCCCGAAGAGACTCGGGCCAGGCACGGGGCTCGAGAAGTACAGAGATCTGGCGAAACCAGGGCCGCGCAATCCGGCCGAAGGCGCCTGGAAGAAATTCATGTACAAAGAAATGCAGTCGCTGGACGAGAATCTCCTGCGGCGCCCGCAGGACATGTTCAAGTCGTTTGTTCAGGGTTAATCCCAACACTGTTCACTTAACGTGTTGGGCGCCCGCGAGGCTTCTTGCCGGTGTCGTGTCAGATCACAGATTCCCACGTCGCCTGATTCCACGCGCCGCAATGGGAGCAGCAAGACGGGCTTGGGCGCTTCTGGCCAACGGGCCACGATTCGGCCCATTACCGTCGCCAAGCCGACTTGGCGTTCCCAATCCAATCATCGAGACGTCCCGCCGCTGGACAATGCCGCTGAGTGCCGGTGAAAGACGCGACCGATCTGTGCCGGAGCACCATCTTTGATCCGCAAGTATAATGAGGGTTGGCACTGGAGTTCGAGTGGGATCCGCGCAAGGCCGCGGGAAATCTCGCCAAACACAAAGTATCGTTCGAGGAGGCGGCGACGGTCTTCGGCGATCCATTAGGTCGAATTGTGGCTGATCCGCGTCATTCAGCCGTAGAGGAGCGGTTGGTATTGCTGGGCATTTCTAGACAACGTCGTTTGCTCGCAGTTATGTTCATTGAGCGCGCAGAGACGGTTCGCATCATCAGCGCCCGACAGGCCACGCGTCCAGAGAGAAGAGATTATGAAGAAATCCCTCAGTAAAGGCGTGCCCGCCGAGCGTGTCGACGCCGACGAGATTCTTCCCGAGTATGACTTCAAGCGCAGCTCGCCCAACAAGTTCGCATCCCGATACGCTGCGGGAAGCGCCGTTGTGGTGCTGGAACCCGATGTCGCCGCCGCCTTTCCCAGTTCAGGGGAAGCAAATGAGGCCCTGCGCGCACTGGCGGGAATCATACAGAAACACCGTCACCGCCGGCCAGTTTCACGGCGCGGTTTTTAAAGCGCCGGCACGATCCGGCGGTCGTCTCCCCGATTGAGTACCCTGCCGCTGACCTGGACCTCCCACCGCGTATCCAGAAAACGGGCGGCCACAAGCCGACTTATCGTTCTTAATCTGGCCTGCCATACTCCGACGGCGGAGTTGAAGGAAAGCGACGGGTTCTCGGAGCGAGCGTTGACGGCCACCTTGGGAAGATGACGGTCGATTCGCAACACAGGACAAACGCGTTTTCCTGACACCACCCCGGTGATAGAGTTTTCGCCGGTATCCACATTGCGTAGTCCTCACAAACCAGATTGAGCACGAACAGAGCACACCATATTTCCTTCCCTGACCTTCATCGAAAGAGACTGATCCCGCCCCTGAAGTTCTTTCGTCCCTCGACCGTTGATAGCGTTACGGTTCGCACGCGCGTTAAAATCGGTTCTTCTCATGCGCACATCAGGCATCACGCCAGGACACCCGTTACTGAAAGAATACGCACGCAGCCTGGCAGAGATCCAAGCGCAAGGCTACTCCCACGAACTCGCACTCCGGCCCGCATTCCAGAACCTCCTCTCGGATACCGCACGACTCTACGGATGGACGTTCATCTCCGAACCCACCGTCAGGGTCGGCAGCCACACGATCAGACCAGACGGCCTCGTCAGGGACCGCAACAACTACCCGCGCGGCTACTGGGAGGCCAAGGACTCCAAGGACAAGCTCGAAAAGGAGATCGACCGCAAGCTCCGCAACGACTACCCCTCACAGAACACGGTTTTCGAGGACACGAACCGCGCGGTCCTCTACCAGAACCGACAACCCGTGCTGCAGGTAAACCTGTCCGACACTAAGGATCTCTCCGACCTCCTCTTCCGGTTCTTCTCGCACACCGAACCGGAGATCAAACTTTTCGAGGAGGCCGTCGAAGAATTCAAGGTACGCATCCCGCAGCTTGCGCACGGCCTCGCCGACAAGATCAAAGAAGCCCACGAGGCACAAGGGAAGTTCGAGGAGGTCTTCGGGGAGTTCTTCGAAATCTGCCAACGCTCACTCAACCCGAACATCAGGCTTGAAGCCGTCGATGAGATGCTCGTCCAGCACCTCTTAACGGAGCGCCTCTTTCGGACGATCTTCGACAACTCGGAGTTCACGCGCCGCAACGTGATCGCGATCGAACTGGAGCGGGTCATCGAAGCCCTCGTGAGCGAAAGCTTCAGCCGAACCGACTACCTGCGCAGCCTCGACCCGTTCTACCTCGCCATGGAAAGCGCGGCACGAACGATCGCGGACTTCAGCGAAAAGCAACACTTCCTCAACTCGGTCTATGAGCGGTTCTTCCAAGGGTACTCCGTCAAGGTCGCAGACACGCACGGGATCGTCTACACGCCACAGCAGATCGTCCGGT
>JAPKZC010000843.1 GCA_026394025.1 Candidatus Solibacter sp. | reverse complement strand
TTCTGGCTGGGCGGTTCGCCGGCAGCAAGGCCGATCTCGCGTTGGGCCATGGCGAGGCGGGTAACGGAATCCATCACCAGAAGCACGTTGGCTCCCTGGTCGCGGAAGTACTCAGCGACGGCCAGGGCGACGAAGCAGGCGCGGACACGCAGGGGCGCGGGGCGCTCGCTGGTGGCGCAGACGACAACGGATTTCTTGCGGCCTTCGGGGCCGAGTTCGTTTTCAAGGAAGCCGCGGACTTCGCGGTTGCGTTCGCCGATCATGGCGATGACGGTGACGTCGGCCGAGTTGTGGCGCGACATGGAGCCGAGCAGGGTGCTCTTGCCGACGCCGCTGCCGCCGAAAATGCCAATGCGCTGGCCTTTGCCGCAGGGCAGCAGGGCATCGATGGCGCGAATACCGGTGACCAGCGGCTGGGTGATGTGCTGGCGGGCGAGGGGGTTGGTGGCGGTGCCGTGAAGGCTGTAGGTTTCGCGAGCTTCGATGGCGGGGCCGTCGTCCATGGGTTTGCCGAAGCCATCGATGACACGGCCGAGCAGTTGGGGACCGACCTCGACCCGGGCATCCTCACTGCGCGCCTCTAAGGGATCTCCCAACTGGAGGCCGTCGATTTCCTCCAACGGCATGGAGAGCACGCGGCCGTCACGGAAACCGATGACCTGGGTGCGAATGCGCCGGCCGCCGCCGGTGCGGACTTCGCAGAAATCGCCGATGGCGACGCTAGGGCCGCGGGATTCGACCAGCAGGCCGACGACCTCGGTCACCTGGCCGGTCCAGCGCAGGGGCGTGATGCGGTCAAGTTCGGCGTGATAGGGGGCGAGGGAGATCTTCATGATTGCCTCCGCAGGCGGTCGGCCAGGCCACGCTCGATCTCCTGGAGTTGCGAATCGACGGAGGCATCGAGGCTGCCGTGCTGGGTCTCGAAAATCACCGTGCCTACCTGGCGCGACGGGTCGGAGATCACCTCCACTTTGGCCGAGGCGCTGTTCTGGCGCAGGCTGGCGGTGACCAGCGCGACGTGCCCGGGGTGGACGCGGACGCGCGAAATCTCCTGCCCGCTCAGTTTTTCGAGAGCGCCGAGGACCAGGCCATGCAGTGCTTCGGGATCGACGGCGAGCTCGCGCCGGAGGACGCGGCGGGCGATGGCAAGCGAAAGCTGGACCAGGTCGGCTTCGGCCTCGGCGCGCAAGCGGGTGCGCAGGCCGCCGATTTCTTCGATGGATCGCGCCAACCGGTCGATAACGGGTTGCAGTTCGGCGGCAGCGCGGTTGCGCCCGGCCGTTTCTCCCTCGCGCAAACCGGCGGCGTGGGCTTCGCGAACGCGCTGTTCTTGCTGCTGCTGCAACTGCGCGCGGCGCGCCCGGGAATCGGGCGGTTCTTCGGCATCCGCGCCGTCGGAGGCCGGCCCGGTGGCGCGCATTCGACGCCAGACCAGCGCCTGGACGCCGGCGGTCTCGTCCGGTTGGCGCACCTTAGACGACATAAGCGTCACGGTTCGGTTGTGGAGCGCTCGAAAGCTCACCGATGTTCCAGGGCTTCACAGCGCGCGATGTCTCTACCTTGGACGACAGCATGGCTCACTCCTGTTATCGGCGGAATTTGTCAGGGACTTTATGCCGGTCAGGAAGCAACCTGTGCAGCCAAGCCCCGTCGTAGCGTGAGTACCTGTCTCAGTTCCGTGCAAAAGCGGAAATAGTCGCGGAGCGGGCTGAATTGGCGCCAATTGCCGGTTCGAATTCGCGGTCAAGCAGCGCGGCCCGCGCTGGACGCTAGACGACGTATTGCTCACCGACCGCGCCCTTCAGACTGAGCACGCCTTCGCTTTCGAGTTGGCGCACCACGGCGATGATGCTCTGCTGAGCGGCTTCGACTTCCTTGATCTTCACGGGACCGAGCGATTCCATGTCCTCGCGCAGCATATCCGCGCCGCGTTGCGACATGCAGGACAGGATGTGGTTGCGCAACTGCTCACTGGTGCCTTTGAGAGCTATGGTCAGCGCCTTGCGGTCCGCCTTGCCGAGTACTTCCTTCAGGCCCATGGGGTCGATGAGCAAGAGGTCTTCAAAGACGAACATCAGGTGGCGAATGGTCTCGGCCAGGTTGGTGTCCTGCTGGTCGATGTGGTCGAGAATCTCGCGGCTGGAGGTGGAGTCCAGGCGGTTGAGCATTTCGGCCACGGCGCGCACGCCACCGTAGGATTCACGAGCGAATTCGCCGAGCGCTTTCAACTTCGAACCAATGACGCCGGCGATCTTGAGGATGATCTCGGGAGAGATCTGATCGAGGCTGGCCATACGCTGGGCGATGTCCGCCCGCATGGTGGCGGGCAGCGAAGTCAGCAGGGCCGCAGCCTGGGAGTAGTTCAGGTGCGAGAGCACGAGCGCGATGGTCTGCGGATGCTCATTGTGGATGAATTTTGCGAGTTGCTGGGGGTCGGCTTTCTGGATGGCGTCGAAGGACGCGGCGTCGGCGCCGAGAGCTTTGGTAAGCCGGTCGAGGAGGCGTTTGGCGTGGTCCGGCTCGAAGGCGCGCATGAGCAGCTTGCGGGCGAATTCGATACCGCCGCGGGCGACGTAGTCGCCGGCGTTGGCAATGTGGTGGAACTCTTCGAGGACGGACTCCGCCTGCTCGGCCGAAATGGCTGTCAACTTGGCCACTTCGCGGCTTACCTTCTGGACTTCATCTTCATTGAGCTGTTGCAGCAACTGCGCGCTGGCGCCTTCGCCCAGCGCCACCAGCAAGATGGCAGCCTTGCGGAGATTGGGCAGAAGCTCGCCTTCCGCTTTGGTGGTATTCAGGATCATGGCCGGCACTCCCGGTCAGGCATTAGTTCTCTTCCTCCCGGATCCAACCGCGCAGGATCTGCGCCGAGATTTCCGGTTCCTTGCCGATCTTCTCCCGCAGGTGCTTGGCAAAGACTTCAGCCTTCTTGGTGATGACTGGCGCGAGTTTGAGCGAACTGAGCGTCTGGGCATCCACCCTGGCCTGGGCCGCGTCGCGTTCGGCAAGCTGTGATTCCATCTCGTTCTCCAGCTGGCTCGGCGCGAGCAGGGCCGGCGGTGCAGAATGCGCGCCGGAGGATGGCAGGGTGGCCGGAGCGGTGGCGTCGGAGGGGGCGTGCGTTTTTCGGTTTCTGCGGCGCAACAGGGAGACCCCAATGCCGAGGAGCAGCAGTCCCGCCAAGGCGCCGCCACCGATGAGTAGCGTTTTTTTGTCCAGCGTCAGCCCGAGCGGCAAACCGGCGACGGGTGTTCCCGGTTTGGCGGGAGCGGCTGCATTGGGGGCACCCGGGGGCTCGAGTAGAAGAGTGGTTTCAAAGGGCAGGGTCTCGATCACCAACTGGTCGCCGCGCTCCGGCGAGAAACCAGTGATGCCTGCCACCAGATCGCGAATCACTTTCAGTTTTTCCGGCGGCGGCGGGACCAGGACCCGCTTGTACGAGTTCTTGTCCTTCTCCCAGGTGACGTCCTGATCCACCAGTACAGCCAGCGACATCTTGCGGAGGACGCCGGCGGGCAGATGAGTCTTTTTGACGCTGCGGCTGGACTGGTAGGAAATGTTCTCGGTAGTGCGGGTGGTCTTGTTGGATCCGCCATTGGGGCGGGAGGAGGGCCGCGGCAGAGTGGAAGCGGTCCCCGGGACGCCGTTGGAAACGGCCGCCCCCGTGTTGTCATCGGTGCGCTGCGAAGTGACCATGACGCTGCGCGCGGGGTCGAAGATTTCCTCGCTCAACTCGCCGCCTGTGAAATCGCACTCCACGGACACACCGGCGCGGAATTTTTCCGGC
>JAPKZC010000488.1:1461-11611 GCA_026394025.1 Candidatus Solibacter sp. | reverse complement strand
GGCCATTGCGGCCGTCTCCTGCTGTTCCACGGTTGCCGCCGCGTGCTTCTTCGGGATGCTCATATGCCAGGCTCCTCGATCAAGCCGCGCAGGCGGATCAGGCCCATGCGGATGCGGCTCTTGATGGTGCCGAGCGGCTCCCGCAAACGCTCCGCCAGTTCGGCGTGGGGTGAGACCGCCGAAAAAGGCCAACTCCACCACCTCGCGCTGTTCCGGGGGTAATTCCCTCAATACGATTTGCACTCTCCTCCGTCGTTCCCGCTCCGCGGTATGTTCTTCCGGCGAAGCCTCGGTCGATTCCGGCTCCGGCATGGTCTCCGGTTCCAAGGCCAGCGTCCTGGGTTGCGCGCGTCTCTGCCGGATACGGTCTATCGCGGCGTTGCGCGCCATGATCATCAGCCACGCCTGCACGCTGCCGCGCTTGTCCGAATACCGCCCGGCATATTTCCATGCTTTCATGTAGACGTCCAGCAGCACTTCCTCGGCGTCTTCGGGACGCTCCAGAATCCGCAACAGCAGGCCATTGAGCATTGACGAAGTCGCGTCGTAGAGTTGGGCGAGCGCGTCCTGCCGGCCCTGTGCCATTTGCTCCACTAGTCCCGCCAGCCCGGAGACGGGCGTAGCCGGATCGAGCCGCGCGGCAGCGCCTCCGGACGCTGCACCGGGCGGCATGAGTTCGTCGTTCATGAGTGTGTAGACAACCGAAGCTGTTAGCATATCTCAGGCGGGAGGGCGCGTGCCACCGGAAATTTGGCGCCTCTGTTAGGTCCATACGTCGCGGTTGCCCGTTTGGATCAGTGACCGCCGAAGAGAATAAGCTGGGGTCATGAGCAATTCACCTGCGCCCACATTCATCCCCACCACCGAAGAACTGAACCGGCTCCAGCGCGAACTGCGCTTTCATCCGTCCACGGTAGAGGATCCGCGGACGTTGACCAAAGACCAGGTGGCGGCCTTCAATCGCGACGGCTATTTGAAAGGGATCCGCATTTTCAGCGAGGAAGAAATGGCCGGCATTCGCGGGTATTTCGATGATCTGCTGGCGCGCACGCTGGCGGCCGGCGGCGACAGCTATTCCATCAGCACGGCGCACCTTCGCCACGGGCGGGTCTACGATCTGCTGGCGCATCCACGCATCGTGGCACGTGTTACGGACCTGTTGGGCGAAAACGTGATCGCGTGGGGATCCCATTTCTTCTGCAAGATGCCTGGGGACGGCAAGCGCGTCTCGTGGCATCAGGACGCGAGCTACTGGCCCCTGACGCCGTCCAAGGCAGTGACCGCGTGGCTGGCGATTGACCATGCGGATCTTGGGAATGCCTGTATGCGGTACATCCCCGGATCGCACGTCCTGGGGCACCTGACATACACGCTGAGTGAGAACGACGAAGCCAACGTGCTGAATCAGACCGTGACCGGGGTGGAGAAACTCGGCGAACCAGTCGCCGTGGAACTGAGAGCCGGGGAGATCTCAATTCACAGCGATCTGTTGCTGCACGGGTCGGAGGCGAATCAATCCACGCACCGGCGTTGCGGCCTGACACTGCGCTATTGTCCGGCGGACGTGCGAGCGGGGCTCGGGTGGAATGCCAAGGGTGTCATCGTGAGAGGAAACGATCGGTCGGGTCACTGGGGCAACGCGGCGCGCCCGGCGAACGAATGAAACTCAACGCTGGACAGTGAGCAGCAGATTCGGCTGGGTCAGCAGGCCGCGCAGTTCCGCGACGACTGATTGGTCGCCCTCGCCGACTTGCGGCACCACCACGTTGAATTGGTAGACGCCGGGGGAAATCAGGCCGGCGTAAGCCATGGCGGCATCGAGTCCGCCGATCCGTACACGGAGATCCTCGGGACGGGCCAGCGACAGGGGCGCAGGCACCAGGGCCGTTGCCGAAATGGGGGGTTGGGTGGCGCCGAAGCCGGTACCGTATAGAACGATGGTCTCGCCCACTCTGGCCGCGGTGCCGGAGATTCCCGGCCCCGCCAGATAGCTTCCATCGGCGTGAGTACCGGCGGCATACTTGGTGCCGGAAAACTGGAAAAGCGCCGGAGCGGCGGTCTGTTGCAGCACTACGGCATCGCTAGTGCCCATCGCGTTTGTCACGCGGACCGGAACCAATCCGGTAACGGTGTCGTCGGGAGCCAGCACGTTGATCTGCAGCGGGCTGATGAAGGCAACGGCGGCGGGCTTCCCGTTGATGGTGACGCTGACGCCGTCGAGGGTGGTGGGCAGTCGCCCGTTCTGGAAATCGGCGTCGCGCCAGGCGCGGGTGGTGGTGGCCAGCGAAGTGCCGAAGAGGGAAACCCAGGTTCCGGGGGCAATCGCCCTACCTCCGCCCGCCGCATCCACCACTCCGCCGGCTGCGATGCCCGGCTTCGGCAGCGGCGTCTGAATGGTGAACGTCACGGGGATGGAGCGTGAACTGCTGGGGTCCCCGCTGACGGCTATGGCGAGGGCGCCGTTATACACGCCCGCGGCGAGATCCTTGGCGGTGACCGCCACGCCCAGCGTTGCCGTGGTGGCGGCGGCGGATGGGGTGACGGTGAGCCATTTGCCGTTCGGCGGGGCCGACACAGTCGCCTGAAAAAGCTTGGCGACGCCGGCCACCGTGACGGTGATGGACTGAGCGGGCGGGTCCGCGCCTCCGGCGACCATGGAAAACGTCAGCGACGATGGCGCGGCTTGCAGTTGGACGCTATCGGTGACCACTTGTAGCGTGACCGGAATAGTCAGCGTCGCGAGGCCTCCGGAGGTCACCGTCACGCGGCCGGTGTACGTGCCCTGCACCAGACCGCCGATCGAGTAGCTGATGCTGAGCGCCGCCGGAGTGGTGGAGCCCTGCGCCGTCACACTTAGCCAGGGGCCGCCCGAATCGGTGACCGATTGAGCAGTGATCGCGACAGAGGCGCCCCCGGCGGCGGTCACCCGCACGGTGTCCGCGGCGGGAGGAAAGGCGCCGGTGTGGTAGCTGGTGGTGACCTGCGTGCGATCCGCGGCAAGTGCGGCGGTCGCCGGAGGCGGTGGTCCGCTGCCCTGGACGGCAAGCATGAGGGTCTTGACCGCATCGTCGGAGCAATCGGCGGGTTGGAAGGGCGTTTGGCGCGTGTGAGTCCAGCGCACGTGCACGGTGAACGTGAAGCTGCCTGCCGCGGAAGGAGTTCCCTGAAGGGACCACTGCTCGGTGGCCGCGGGAGAGCTGACGGCGATTCCGGGCGGGAGCACGCCGCTATCAATCGTACTGGACGCCGAGCCCACGCTCGTGCAGCTGCCACCAGTGGTCATGAGTTGCTGGTTGTAAGGGGTGCCCACCGTGGCCGCTGGCAGCGAATCGGTGACAATTTGCAGCGGCGTCCCGGTCTGGGCATACAAGGCGGCCGAGGTGCAGATGCCGGCCACGGCAAGGATCACGCCCGTATACCTTGCGATCATAACTCAATCATAGAACGTTTGCGCGCAGCGCCCGGATTTGGCCGGGATGGAATGATACACTACCGCAATGAAATGCTTAGTTTTCAGTCTCACGATCATGTTGGCCGGCGCCTGTGAGGGGCAACAGCCGAATGCCGCGGCGCAGCGCGAAGCGATGAAGAAGCTGGACTTCCTGGTGGGTCAGTGGTCGGGTCCGGCCTCGGTGAGCCGCGGCCCCGGTGAGCCGCTGAAGTTGACGCAGTCGGAAACCGTCCAATTCAAGATGGACGGTCTGGTGATGCTGGTGGAAGGGACGGGGCGCGATGCCGCCGGAAAAATCGTATTCCAGGCGTTGGCCACCATCTGTTATGACGATGCCACGTCCACTTATCGCTTCCGCGCCTACAATGACGGACGCTATCTGGACACCGACCTGAAAGTTACGCCGAAGGGCTTCGAATGGGGCTACACGGCCGGTCCGCTCAAAGTAAACAACGTCATGAGGATCAATGAGAAAGGCGAATGGGTGGAGACCACCGAATCGACGTACGGGGCGACGCCGCCCCGCAAGTCGGTGGAGATGACGCTGCGGCGCCAACCGTAAGCCAGACGCCTCAGCGAATCACGTCCAGATCCTTTCCATAAATCACCTCTCCCTGCCAATTGCGGCGGACCTCCCCCAGTACGTCTTCCGTCGTTTGCCCCATCGGCAGCAGGTGATACAGCACCAGTTTCCTGGGGCGCACTTGAGCGGCAATTCTGCCAACATCCGGTGCGGATGTGTGATAAGCCGCGTGATATTTGCGCCATTCCGGTGTGCGTCCCTCCCACCCTTTTTGCGAGTAGACCTCGTGTACCAGGATGTCGCATCCCTTGGCCGCGGCGATCAACGCGTCGCTGTAGGTGGTGTCGCCGCTGATCACGATCGTCTTGTCCCGCGCTTCGAAGCGGTAGCCATACGCGTGTTTCCACGCGCCGTGGGGGACGGCGAACGCCACCACGCGCACCCGTTCGTCGCGGTAGATGGTGCCCGGCCGGATATCGTGCGCGGCCACCGCGAACCCGCGTGGTTCGCCGGGTTGCGTGCCATGCAGCCGGATATCGAAATCCTGTTTCCAGGCCTTGAGAATGTTGGCAGTCATGGCATGCAACCCGGGCGGGCCGAAGACCTCCAGCGCTTCGCGCCGCCCCGCATTGGGCGGAGTGAGAATCAGGTCCGGATACCCCGCCGTATGGTCGGAATGCAGGTGGGTGATGAAGCCGCGTGTCAACTGTTCCATGCGGATTCCCGCCTGCGCCGCGCGGCGCACGACGCCCGGTCCGCAATCGACGATGTATACGCGGTCGCCCGACACCACGGCGACTGCCGGACCCATGCGGTCGGGTTCCGGATTCGGCGTGCCGGCGCCCAGCAGGATGACGCGCGTGTCCTGCGCCCATACCGCCGCGCAGGTCAACACCAAAGCCAGCCGTACAAGATGCACCTGAACATTGTAGATTGAAAGCGATGCCCCATGTTCTGAGAATTACCGCGCTCGCGTGTGCCGCCGTGCTGGCCGCCACCGCCGCCGACAACCAACTCACCGCCCAGGAGAAGTCCGCCGGATGGCGCCTGCTCTTCGATGGCAAGACCTACGCCGGCTGGGAAGACCCCACGAAGAAGCTACCGCCGGACAATGGCTTCACCATTGAAAACGGCTGCATCAAGTCGCTGCCCCACCAGACGCTTAACCAGGATCTGTTCACCCAGGCCTTCTATGCCGATTTTGAAATGGAGTTCGACTGGAAGATTTCTCCCGGCGGCAATAGTGGCGTCAAGTACCGCATCCAGGATCGCCTGATGCTGGCCGACGAAAAGCCCGGACAGAAGTTTGAGGACCGGGTCAACGCGTCCATGAAGAACCGCCGCCAGGACCGGCCCGCGAAGGGGCAGGACTACGTCATCGGCTTCGAATACCAGGTGCTCGATAACGCCAAGAATCCCGATGCGCTGCGCGGCGCCAGCCATCAGGCGGGCGCCCTCTATGACATGCTCCCGGCGCTGAAGGACGCGACCAAACCGGTGGGCGAGTTCAACCACTCGCGCCTCGTGGTCAAGGGCGATGCCATCGAACACTGGCTGAACGGCGTGAAGGTGGTGGATGGCAGCCTGAATGCCCCGGAGGTGGCCAAGGGCTCGGAGGCCCGTTGGGGCAAGGATTCCCAGGTGTACGAGTTGCTGGTCAAGCACCCGAAGAAGGAATGCCAGATCTCGATACAGAATCACGGTAGCGATGCGTGGTTCAAAAACATCAAAATAAGGAAGCTGTAAACCATGAAGCCGCACGAAGCGATCGGCATCTTAATGGGTTGCGTATGTCTCGTGTGCGCCTTGGTTCCTGGGACGTTCCGTGGCCTCATGGATGGAATCCAGGGCTTTCGCGACGAGATCGACTCGGTCGTCACCGGCATGCCTGTAAGGCGCCAGCCCCGCGCGGAGCGCGAGAGCCCTCAGTCAACAGTCTGGCTGGCTGTAGTTGGCGGAATGTGGATCGCGCTCAGCGTGTACTCATACTTCTCGACCTGACCAGTGCGCCGGCCTGGTCCACGGCTGAGTCCATAGGTCTATGACCGGATGATTAGTTGCCGACGGAAGAACCGCTCCCTCACGGTCACGGCTCCGATCAGAGCCACGACCGTAAGGGAGTGGTTTCCGTCAAGAGAAAGTCACTACGCGGGCAGAGTCCCGCTAGGCCGCCGCCCGCACCCGAATCAGCTTGGGCAGCACGATCAGCGCGCCGCCATACAACAACAGCGAGAAAAAGAGCGCCGAGGTGCGATCCTGGTGCAGGTCCACGGCGATCATGCGGTACGCGCCAAGCGCCATCACCGGGTACACTAGGCGCCCAAACTCCGGCCGATCCCAGCGCCCGGCGCCCCACGCGAGCAGCAGCGCGGCGGCCGAAAGCACGAAGGTGCGCAGGGTGGCGCAATAGGCGTGTGTCGCCTCCGCGCCGAATATCACATGATAGGCGAAGGTGAGCAGGCCGGCGGCAATTCCCGCCACCAGGCAGACGGCGGTTCCCACCACCAGGATGCGCAGCGCGCGCGAACTCCAACTCGGGGTCACCGCCGCGCCATGGCGGGTTCCAATGGCATAACACAGCAAGGCCGTGAGCGCGCCGCTCCAGATCGCCCAGGGGGCTCCTCCGGGCCATGTACGGGAGCCCGCCAGCAGGCCTGCCGCCTGCTCCAGCGCGCTCGACGTGCCCAGCGCGAGAAGAAGGAAGATGATGCCGTGGACCTTAAGCGTCAGACGCAGGAAAATGCCCCCCACCCAGATGGCGGCCACGGCCAGCACGCTCCACGCCACCGAGGCCGCGGCGCCGGAGAGCAGAATGCGGCTGCCGGCCACAGTCAGCAGAAAACCGAACGTGGAGTACGTGTGGAAGTTGCGGCCGTGTTCGCCGCCGCGGTCCAGCATCAGGAACGAAACCAGGTAGCAGGCAGCCGCGCACGCTAGTGCGAGCAGCGCCAGCGCCGGCGCCACGCGGGCATCGTGGCTGGTGAGTTGCAGTCCGCCGCCGACGCTGATGAGGAACGCCGCGGCGCACTGCGCCGTCTCAAACCAGGTAAAGGTGAAGCCGCGCAGCAGGGTGCGCACGATGGTGCTGGAGAGATAAATGCCCAGTAGTGCCACTTGCGCGCCCAGCAGGGCCGCATGCGGGATCGCCGCATAGCCTTCCGGCAGTCCGCGCTCGCCGGTCACCAGCCAGGTGGCCAACAACACCGCCAGATCGGCTGCCGTGGCAGTCAGCCAGCGCTCGCTCAGCCAATGATTCAGGCAGGCGGAGACTTCCATCGCCAGGGCGATGGCCAGAAATACGTAGGTGAAGGGCAGCACATCCTGGGTGGCCAGCAAGAGGGCGGCGCTTGTGCCCAGTCCGGCCAGGGTGGCGAAGGTCGCCACAATCAGCAGATCCTTGCGCCAGGAAACCGCCAGGCCAAATAGCGTGAATGCCAACAGGAGAGCCCCCGCCGTCCAGGTGGAGATGGCGTGGAGGCGCGTGGTGGCCTCGAAGAGTAACGGGGACAGCACCAGCACGCTCGTCAGCCCGTGCAGCGCGGCTTCCAGCCGGTGCGCGGCCGGAGTGCGCGCCGCCCAGACCAGCCACAGCATGGCATAGACCAAGCCGATGGCGACGCCCGTCCTCGGCGAGAAGGTCCCCGCTTCGGTGAGTGCCCGCAGCAGGAAAGCGCCTGCCAGGCCGAGCAGCGCCCGTCCCAGCACCGGCAGCAGCGAGGTGGGGGATTCCAGGATCCCCGGCAACTGCGGTGATGCCAGGTCAGGCTCCGCCGCCTCCGCACTCGGCGGCGCCAAGGCCGGCGAGGCGTGGGCGGACATCCCCATCGCCGCTTCCATGCGGGCTACGCGAGCCTGCAGGTCACGAACCTCACTCGCCAGCGCGTCCCATTCGGGTTGCGGCACGGCAACCTCCTCAGGCTTTATGAGCCTCGCTCTCCTGCCACGGTGGCAGGATCTTTACCAGCACGAAAAAGATGACGAAGGGCAGCAGCATCAGCGCGATTGCCGCCAGCAACCCTTCGCGCGTGACTAACTCGACTTTGTAAGTGGTATAACCCAGGAAGCTTTTGGAGAATAGCTGGCCGCCGATTACCACGTTCCAGCGCATGGCGAAGATGCCAATCATGGTCAGCGAACACGCCGTCACGTACATCGCGCGGCGCGCCGCCTCGCTGAATTTCCAGAGTTGAGTGGCGGCCAGGAGTCCGAGCGGAATCAGCGTGCCCAGGCCGATCTGCAGGACGACATGGGAGTACCAAAGCCGCGTGTGCACCATGAAGTTCAAGCTGCGGAAGCTCTCATCGCTCTCATAGGTGCGGTGGATCAGGTCCAGCATTTCCAGGGTGAAATCGATCACGAAGGTGTAGAACAGGTACTTGGCGATGGTGTCCACGCAGCGCATGTCGGTGGGCCACTTCTTCAGCTTCATGGAGGCCATGTAGAGCAGCAGCACCGCCGCGATGCCCGATACCATGGCGGAAAACAAAAACACGATCGGCATCAGCGGCGTGCTCCACCAGGGGTTGGCCTTGATGGAGCCAAAGATGAACCCAACATATCCGTGCAGCAGGAATGCCGAGGGGATGCCGATCACGGTGACCGCATAGCCCACCTTGTCGTCAATCTGGAGCGCTCGCGGGCTGACGTTCATCGAACCCAGGGTGAGCGCCCGGTAGATCAGCCGCCAAAGCCCTTTGGAGCTTTGCGCGAGGCGCACGATATCGCTGCGATACTCCAGCCAGATTTCCAGCAGGAGCACCACCGTGAGATACCACAGGTAGACGAAGCCGAACATGGCCATGGCCGACGAACTGTGCGGCGTGGTGTACATTTCAAAGGAGCGCTCGGGGTGGCCCAGGTGCAATTGCAGGGGCAGCGGAGCCACCAGCAGAAACGCCAGCGCCGTCAGCAGCGCCAGTCGGTAGGTGGGGCGCACCGCGTCCACCCTGAACACGCGCTCGAGCGACGCCAGGATGAAGGCTCCAGCCACCAGGCCGGTGACAAACGGGTAGAGCACGATCAGCACGCTCCACTGCAACTCCACTTCGTTGGGGTACATGAAACCGTCTACACCAGGAATCATCGTTTCGCTCCTTCTAGCGCACCGAGCCGTCGAGGTTCTTGTAGTAGACCTTGGCTTCCGTTGCCATGCTGGGCTTCAACACCGAGACTTTGTTATCGCGCAGGAACTCGTGCACCGGGTCTTTGGGGTCCTTGAAATCCACCAGTTGCCGCGCGCCAGTGGGGCAATTCTCGCAGCAGGCCGTGGTCAGGCCCTGGGTGATGCGGTGGTAGCAGAGGGTGCACTTGTCTACGGTTTCGGTTTCGGGGTGCAGGTAGCGGCAGCCGTAGGGGCAGGCCTGCACGCAGTAGCGGCAGCCCAGGCAGTAGTCCTTGTCCACCAGTACCACGCCGTCCGGGCTGACGAAGGTGGCGCCCACCGGGCAGACCTGTACGCAGGGAGAATCCGCGCAATGGTTGCAGAGCTTGGGAACGAAAAAGCTCTTGAGGCTGGTCTGTTTGGATGGCGGAAAGCCGTTGATGGCTCCCTGTGGGGAACT
The DNA here is from genome assembly GCA_026394025.1 of Candidatus Solibacter sp. Taxonomy (GTDB): domain Bacteria; phylum Acidobacteriota; class Terriglobia; order Bryobacterales; family Bryobacteraceae; genus Solibacter. Next base: position 2,076 of record JAPKZC010000488.1, on the reverse strand, counting down.
GACGCGGGGGTTCACGTAGCCTTCCGGGACTTCGTAGCGCTCCACCCAGGTGCGGAAATAGTCCTTGGGAACCTGGTTTTCGTTGGAACAGGCGCGCACGCAGTTGCCGCAGCCGATGCACTTATCGATATCGATAATCATGCCCCACCAGTGGTCAGCCACGCGGTAGGTGTCGGGCGCCGATTCGGCGCCGGTGATCTGTTCGAAGGTCGCGCCCACGCTGGCAATCATCAGAAGCTTGCCGCCCACGCTCAACATATCTCGACGGGTGATTTCCATGTGTCTGCTCCAGTCCCTCAGAGGTGCGGGTTGTGCGGCTTGTGGCAGTCATTGCACGGCATGCCGCTCGAGTGCTCGGCGGTGACCACCTGTGGAAAAGTCTTAGGTTTGGCGGTGTCCTTCTCGTGGCACCGGGCGCAGAGGTTGGCCACGGCTGGCAGTTTGGGGACATTCGCTGCCGGGTCTTCGGCATGCTTGGCCAGCGGCCCGTGACAGGTCTCGCAGGCCACGCGGGCATGTTTGCCGGTGGCGCGGACCTTGCCTTCTTCTTCGTGGCAGAGCACGCAGGCGCCTTGCCCGGCATAGGCCACGAGATGCTGGCGGATGGCGGCCAGC
>JAPKZC010000488.1:0-1275 GCA_026394025.1 Candidatus Solibacter sp. | reverse complement strand
CCCGGAAGCCCTGAATCCTGGGTGAAATAGCCCAATTGGGGGACCGGAGGCAGCATTTCGCGCAAGACGGTGCAAGCTCAGGGCGCACGCCCCGCCGGCCTTGTATCATAGAGACGACATTCGCCGTGACGCTTACCGTTCGAACCATGGTTGCCGCGCTGGGGCTCGCGTGCGCCGCGGCCGCGCAGGGCCTGCCGCCGGGCGCGCTCCTGTTGGCGCGCGTCAAGCAACACGTGCGCGAGCAACTCGCCCGCCTGCCCAATTGCAGTTGCCTCGAAACCGTGCGCCGCGATTATCAACCCGTGGGCGGCAAGATGCGCCCGCTCGATACCATCCGCCTCGAAGTGCTCTACAGCGACCGCCGCGAGCTTTACGCCTCGCCCGGCGACCGCAATTTTACCGAGGACCACCCCATCGCGTTCGTCGGCGGCGGGACCATCGGCGACGGCTACTTCGCCCTCTTCCTGAGCGATGTCGTTAGCGAACACCGTGCCTCCTACGAATACAAAGGCGAGGAACTTGTTCTGGGACCTTTCGGGGGCCGCCCGCTGGCGCGCTTCGATTACCGCGTGCCGGTGAGCGTGAGCGGACACACCATGAGTTTCAGCGAGGGCAGGGGCACGGTGGGCATGAAAGGGTCCTTCTGGGCCGACCCGGCAAGCTACGACATTCTGCGCATCACCGTGGAGGCCGAGGAGATCCCGCTGACGCTGCCGGTCCTGTCATCTGTCACTTCCATTGACTATGCCCACACCAATCTCGGCGGCACGGACTTTCTGCTGCCGCAGTCGGCCGCAACCCGGCTGGTAAAACTCTCCGGCGAAGAGAGCCGCAACTATATCGAGTTCACCCACTGCCACCTGTACGGCGCACAGAGTTCCATTTCGTTCGGCCCCCGGGTGGGGCTTCCACAGTTCGGCGCCAGTTCCGTCCTCGAAATGAAGCGCGAGTTGCTTCCGGCGCTTCAGGTGGTCATCAAGCTCTCCACCCGGATCACGGACCAGACCGCCGTCGGCGCCCTCGTCGAAGGCGTGGTCGCGGGCAAAGTCCTGCGCAAAGGAAGCGTACTGATCCCCGATGGCTCGCCCGTACGCGGCCGGGTACGCCGTCTGGAATGGTACGACTACAACGGCGGCTACTACGTTGTAGGCTTCGAATTCACCGATATCGAAGCCGCCGGCAAGCGCTATCGTTTTTTCGCCGACCTGGAGGACATGGATCGCCTGCCCGGCGTCAGCGAGACCATCCGCACCAGTAAGCAGGAATCACGCGCCG
>JAPKZC010000202.1 GCA_026394025.1 Candidatus Solibacter sp. | reverse complement strand
CATTACGCACTGGAACAAACCTGATGCTAACTCCATGGGGTGACTTCGCGGTCGCAGACGCGCATGTTCACTTTTTTTCCCGAAAGTTCTTCTCCGCACTGGGTTCGCAGGCGGGCAAGACGGCCGAGCAAGTGGCCGAGACGGCAGGCTGGGTGCTGCCGGCGGATGATCCGGCGGAATTGGCGCGCTCATGGGTGGCCGAACTCGATGCGCAGGGCGTGACGCGCGCCGCGCTGATCGCCAGCATCCCGGGCGATGAGTCCTCGGTGGAGAGCGCCGTGGCGGAGTTCCCCCAGCGATTCTTCGGATTCTTCATGGTGAACCCCCTGGAGGAAGGCGCGGTGGAGCGGGTGCGGATCGCGCTGCGTTGCGGTTTGCACGCCGTTTGCCTGTTCCCGGGCATGCACCGCTACCCTGTGTCGGACCCTCGTGCCGAGGCGGTATTGCAGGCGGCGGCAAGCTTCGACAGGCGCGCCGTGTTCGTTCACTGCGGCGTGCTGACGGTCGGGATCCGCAAGAAGCTGGGGCTGGGCTCCCCCTTCGACATGCGATTCGCCAACCCACTGGAACTGCACGGACCGGCGCTGCGCTACCCGGGGCTGAAGTTCGTGGTGCCGCATTTCGGCGCCGGCTACCTGCGGGAGGCGCTGATGTTGGCCGACCTTTGCCCAAACGTCTACCTGGACACCTCGAGCAGCAATTCGTGGATGCGGTATGAGGGGCTGGATCTGAAGACCGTGTTCCGGCGCGCGCTCGATGTGGTGGGCGCACAGCGGCTGCTGTTCGGCACGGACTCCTCTTACTTCCCTCGCGGTTGGAACTACGCGATCTTCGAGGCGCAGACGCGCGCCATGCTGGATCTGGGGATCAGCAGCGCGGACGCGCGCCTGATCATCGGCGAGAACCTGCCGCCGATGTTCGCGGGCTAGCAGGCCCGGCAAATTGTTGCCACTGGCAAATCCGTGACGCTCCCGGTGAAGGGGCGGTATAGCGGCGTCAATGGGTTAGGCATTGGCCCGGAACCTGCACTCCGGTGGGCATGACCATCAATGCTCGGTCCAGTTCACTCGCAGCGACCCAGGTCACCGCCAGCCGCCGCCCCGGCACCACCAACCAGGTGAGGAATTCCACAGCCGTGCAGGATGACTCACCGCAAGTCTCCAAGCTCGGATCCTACATGAAGCAGTTGGCAAGCCTGCTGGAGACCAATCCGGACAAATTCAAGGACACGACTGCGACCATCGCCCAGAAGTTGGAAGCAGCGGCCAAGAGCGCGGCGGACAGCGGTGACACGCGGTTGGCGGCGGCGCTGAACGACTTGGCCGCCAAGTTCAAGACGGCGTCGGAAACCGGAACCATGCCGCAACTGCATCGGGAGCACGGTGGACACCATCGTTCGTCCACCAACTCCTCGAGCAGTTCCAGTTCGAGCGGCACGCTCTCCACGGATCTGGCGACACTAATGGCGGAATACAGCAAACATTCAGGCAGCGACCCCATGTCAACGCTGTCCGGCATCCTGGACGACGTTTTCGGTTCGGCCAACGCGTCCTGACAGGGAGGACAGTCGCGTGGGCGATGCGCGCTAGACTGGCGGTAGAATGCAACGCCGCACGTTCCTTGCCTCCGCGCTTGCTCTGGCCACGGTGCGCACCTCCCGAGCCGCTGCAAAGCTCGACCTCGCCGCAATCGAGCGGACGCGCGTATTGAAAGCCGCCAACACATACCTCAGCGAAGCGCCGGTCACCGTGACCGCGGCCGGCAGTCCGCGGAGCGCCGGGGGCAAGCACGATTTTTTCAGCGAAGGCGATTACTGGTGGCCCGACCCGGCGAACCCGAAGGGGCCCTACGTCCAGCGCGACGGCATGACCAATCCGGACAACTTCGTGGAGCACCGGCGTGCCATGATCCGGCTCAGCCTGGCGGTGCCCGCGTTGACGGCGGCATACAAGATCACCAAGGAGCGTAAGTACGCCGAGCATGCCGCCACGCACCTGCGCGCCTGGTTTGTGGACGAGGCCACGCGGATGAACCCGAACCTCGAATTCGCGCAGGCCATCCAAGGGCGCTTCACCGGCCGGAGCACGGGGATTATCGACACACTGCACCTGGTGGAAGTGGCGCGCGCGGCTTGGCAGCTCGATCTGAAACCGGCCGACATGGCGGGAGTGAAGGGCTGGTTCGCGGCCTATATCGACTGGATGACGACGCACGCCTACGGCATCGCGGAGCGCGATGCCAAGAACAATCACGGCACGTGCTGGTGTACGCAGGTGGCGGCATTTGCGCAACTCACGGGCAGCCGGACACAGATGGAATGGTGCCGCACCCGCTACAAGACGGTGCTGATTCCCAATCAGCAGGGTGTGGACGGCAGCTTCCCGCTGGAGCTGGCGCGCACCAAGCCCTACGGCTACTCGCTATTCAACCTGGATGCGATGGCGATTCTGGTGCAGACGCTGAGCACCAAGGAAGACAATCTCTGGACGTGGCAGTTGCCTGACGGCCGCGGCATGGCGAAGGCGATGGCGTGGATGTATCCGTTCATG
>JAPKZC010000560.1 GCA_026394025.1 Candidatus Solibacter sp. | reverse complement strand
GCTCCTCGGCCACGTCAAGGCCGAGATGACCATGCAGTACGTCCAGGTCGCCGGCGACGATCTCCAACGTGAGTTTCACCTGGCCCGCTCACGGCCTCGCCATCTGGTGCCACAGCCGAAAACTCCAACGATTTCGCCACGCGCATGCCTCGATGGTGTTGCCGATGCCCTACTGTTTGCTCAACACGCCATCGAGATGTTCCGGCGGTCCCTGCCAGACAGTCCTCCCCGACGCTGCCTTGATCGGCTCTCCAACCGATTGACCAAAATCATCGGTAAGGCTCGCAAACTCAACCCCGCTGGATAACGGGCAGAGATTGGCCGGATAAACGCGCGACTCGCGGAAGTCGAACCAAAGGAGCCCGGAGTTTTCCGGGAAACCAGTGCCCGCGCGCGGTCAAGGGGACATTCGATCCATGGAGTGAACAGCGTTGAGCCTCAGGCGCACGATGCTCGCCTGCGCAAGGCAGAGCCTTACGTCACTACTTCACCCGGTACATGGCGGAGGCGTGCGGGGGCAGCTTCACGGACGGCATGGCATCCACGTCCTTTTTCTCCCAGACGTCGCGGAGTGGGCCGGACGGGGGGATCGCGATCTCCCGGGGTTTGTCGCCAAGATTGAAGAGTGCCAGGTACTTCTTGCCTGCGACGGTGGAGGTCCAGATTACGGCATCCCCGTCCTGCGAAAGTTTGCGGGCGCCGGCACCTTTCTGATTGGCGGCCAGGACTTCATCGTTGGTGAGTAGCGACTCGGTGAACGCATCGTTGCTGGGGAGATCGCCGCCGAACATCAGGGGGCTGCGCGCGATCGACCATAGGGTGATCAGGGTGCGCTGCTCGTCGCGGGTGAAGCGCGTGGGACGGTCGTCGCCGCGTTCTGCGCGGATGCCAATGCGGCCCAGGGGTAACATGTCGGCATCGGGCCAGCCGCCGGGTTTGACGAAGGGGCTCCATTTATCGAGCAGGTCGAAACTCTTCCGGAGGTCGGGCCAGAGGTCCCAGAAATCGTCGGAGATGCGCCAGAGGTTGGCGTTGGCGGCGTAGAAATCGGCTTTGGTGAGGTCGGCGGGGCCCGGCGAGAGGCTGAGCACGATGGCGCGCCCCGTCTTGCCGATGGCCTTGTGCAAGGCGGCGATTTCATCGCCGTGGAAGGGTTGGGCGATGTCGTCGCACTTGATGAAATCGACGCCCCACGCGGCATAGAGTTTAAGGATGGAATCGTAGTAATCCTGCGCGACGGGCTTGGACATATCGATGCCGTACATGTCGCCGTTCCACGGGCAGATGGATTTGGGATCGGCGATATCGGCGGCGCGCGCCTTGCTGCCGAAGACGGGCAGGTTGGCGGCCACCGCGCGGCGCGGGATGCCGCGCATGATGTGAATGCCGAACTTAAGGCCTTTACCGTGGAGGTAATCGCCGAGCGCTTTAAAGCCCGAGGGGAAACGGTTGGCGGCGGGGACGAGGCGGCCGTACTGGTCCATGGCGAGTTCGGCGTTGGGCCGGTAGCCGTGCGGCTTGGCGAGCGGATCCGACCACTGAATATCGACCACCACGTACTGCCAGCCGTGAGACTTCAGCTTGGCGGCCATGTAATCGGCGTTGGCTTTGACCTCGGCCTCGGTGACGCTGGTGCCGTAGGAATCCCAACTGTTCCAGCCCATGGGCGGCGTGGCGGCGACAGGCTCGGCGGCAGATGCGGCAAGCCCGGCAAACAGCAAAACCAATGCGGTTCTCATACTGTCTACGTTACCAACCAGGGGTCCACAACCATCCGCCGTTCCTGGCGGCAACCCGGCCGATGGAAGGGAACGGGAAGTGAAAAGCCATCAGGTGCATGTCGTCTGCGACGGCGCGTTCCAAGAGCTGGCGGCGGGTGACGAGGGCGCGGTCGGGGGCCAAGTCGTAGCCGTTCTGCCAGGAGGGCTGCTCCAGGTGGAGCGGGTGGACGGCGGCATCGCCCAGGTTGAGCAACTGGTGGCCTTCGGAGGCAACCAGGACGGCAAGATGGCCTGGCGTGTGACCGGGCGCGGGAATGGCGGCGACGCCGGGCACGACTTCGGTTTCGCGGTCGATGGGTTCGATCTGGTGGCGCAGCGGACCGAGGCAGCGGCGTGCCATGGAGTTGATGGACTCCTTGGCCGTATCGGGTAGGCGGAGATTGCTGAGGTCGGTGCGCGCGCCGGTCCAGAATTCCCATTCCAGTTCGGAGAGAACATAGCGGGCGTTGGGGAAAGCGGGGCGCCCGCAGAGGTCGATCGCGCCGCCGATGTGGTCGGGGTGGGCGTGGGTGAGGATCACGGTATCGACATCCTTGGGGCGGATGCCGGCAGCGTCGAGGCGGGCCTGGATGGCGCCGGATGTGCGAGAGTATTCGCCGGCCCCGGTATCGACCAGCACGATGTGGCGTCCGGTTTCGATGAGCAGGCAGGTATAAGGGCTGAGCACGGCGTCCTGGGGCAGGTGATGGCTTTCCAACTCCCGGCTGAGATCGGCGGGGTCGGCGTTGGGGAAGAACCAGGACGTCGGGTACGAGTAGTAGCCGTCGCTGAGAACGGTGCAACTGATGGATCCGATCAGGAAGCGATGAGAACCCTCTGGCATATGTGAGAGTTAACCCGAAATCGGATAAAAAGTCAAAGTATTCTTCTTGGTTGACAAGAGAGAGCCGTCGAAAGGAAGGAACGCTCATCTAGGAGCGGTGGGGGTTCGGGGGAGGATGTGGGATCTTCAAGGAAGCATTTTGGCGATCGGCTCTCTCTTGCAACTACACATTAGCCTGACGGCGTCCGCGATCCCGGGTGGCCGGGGACGTAAGTAATTGAAAAGACGGCCTAAAATAATTATATTGTTCGTGTGATGGACTTGCAGAACTCGCCGGAACTAGCCTTGACATGAGGCTGCGGGTGTGAAAGGGGCCGCTTTTGTTGGCGAACCAGACGTTTTCCCCGTTTCAGATCCAATTAGGCGCAAGGAGCCCCACTGGCGGG
>JAPKZC010001138.1 GCA_026394025.1 Candidatus Solibacter sp. | reverse complement strand
CGGGATTCGACCTGGTTGTCGTGGTGCTGCATGAATTCGGTCATACCCTGGGCCTGGCTCATTCGGCCGTGGCCGGCGCCGTCATGGCTCCCTTCTATGCCGGCGCCCATCGAACCCTGGAAGCCGACGATATCGCCGGCATACAGGCCTTGTATGGAGCGCGCACGCGTTGGAGCAATTGGGAATCGCTGGGCGGCGTGCTGACGTCCAGCCCCGGTGTGTCCTCGTGGGCGTCGGGCCGCCTCGACGTGTTTGTGCGCGGCACCGACAACGCGCTGTGGCACAAGTGGTTTAGCGGCGGCTGGAGCGGTTGGGAATCGCTCGGCGGCGTCCTCACGTCGGACCCCGCGGCGGTTTCCTGGGGTCCGAACCGCATTGACGTATTTGTGCGCGGCACCGATAACGCGCTGTGGCACAAGTGGTTCAACGGCGGCTGGAGCGGTTGGGAATCGCTCGGCGGCGTGCTCACGTCCGGCCCCGGGGTGTCCTCCTGGGCGTCGGGCCGGCTCGACGTGTTTGTCCGCGGCACCGACAACGCCATGTGGCACAAATGGTTTAGCGGCGGCTGGAGCGGCTGGGAATCCCTCGGCGGCGTCCTCACTTCCGACCCTGACGCCGTTTCCTGGGCCGCTAATCGAATCGACACCTTTGTGCGGTGTGGCACAAGTGGTGGGCGTGACATAATCAGCTGTGCCTTCCAACGATGAAATCCGCCAATTGCAGGAAATATTGCTGACGGCGGTCATGACGGGCCGGGCATTGCCTGGCGCCACCCGGCCCGTGAACTTCCCGGATCTGGCGTTTATCATGGGCCACCCGGCGGTCTTCCTGCTGGATGAGAACTTAGCGGGTTCAATCTCGGTCGAAGACTCGCCTCTACCTCTGCGCATTCTGTCGCGCGAGTTATTACTAGAAGAGTCGCGCAATCGTGAAAAAGATATTGCGTATCTGGCATTCAACTATAGAGCGCTGGGCGAAGATGGGCTGCAGTTGACGCTCGAAGGTAAGATCCTCCCGCATGATCCGAATCACGCTGGAGTGCTGGGGTTGAGTAGCATCCATGTAACATTCAGAAAGGCCGCCGGCACATGGGAAGTTGCCGGCGATCCCAGCTTTTCTGCCGCTTGATCGTGCGGTCAGGGTAGCCAGTTCGAACATCAAGCCTTGGGCCGTGGTTTCTCGATCGCCGTCACCATGCCGTCCTGGACCTTGACTTGAAACGCTCCGTCCTTGCCCCGGTAGGTGAGCGACTTCTCCGCACCAACGGTGATCGCCATGGAGGAAGGGCCGAAGCGGCGAACCAGTTCCTCGTAATTGAGGCCGGACTCGATCCCGCTTGGATCTTCCCAGTTCGGCGCAGGTGCCGGCGGAGTATTGGCGGCAGTTGACGGTGTCTTGGGTGCTGGCGTGGTCGTGGTCGCAGCAGCGGGTTGCGCATCCGAACTCTGCTGCCCTGCCTTAAGTGCCTTGTCCAGGCTGCCGGCCAGTCCGCTCATGGACTTGCCAAGACCCTTGGCGGGCGCGGTGGCCGTTGCCGCGCGGGCCGCGCCGAGGACAGCCTCCACCGCCGCCTGTCCAGCGGCGGTACCAGCCATCGCGAGCCACAGCAAGAATGAACCCGAGAGACATGTGACCGATCGCGTCATTACACGCACCTCACGCGCCAGTTTGGCATGTCCCCGCCCCCGCGTCACCACTGCCCAAAGTTAACCAGTTGCTGGGGACGCGGGGTTGACCATGCGCGTCCCCAATGTTCCCGCGCGTTAGCTCCACAGACGGTCGTTCGGCCGCCCGACGTTGTTCCACTGGTCGGTCGGCTCGAACCATCCCGGTTCGGCCAGGTGTTGCTTGCAGGCCGCTTCGTTCAGCGTGATGCCCAGGCCCGGCTTGTCCGGGACTGTGATGTAGCCCTTATTGACGATGGGCTTTTCGATGCCGTCCACCAGGTCGCCCCAGAAGGGCACTTCCAGGGCGTGGTTCTCCAGCACCAGGAAGTTCTCCGTAGCGGCGGCCACGTGAACGCTGGCCATGGCCCCAATCGGCGTGTGCGCGCAGTGCAGCGCCATAGGCACGCCATATTCCTGCGCCATGTCGCCGATCTTCTGGGTTTCCAGAATGCCGCCAGTGCTCAGCAAGTCAGGTTGAATGATGTCCACCGCATGGTTCCTGCACAGTACCTCGAACGGCTCTTTCAGATAAATGTCCTCACCGGTCAGGATGGGGATATCCACCGCAGCGGCAATCTGCTTCAACAATTCCGTCTCCTGCCAGGGGATCATGTCCTCCAGCCACGAGAGGTTGTACTTGGTTAGCGCTTTGCCCAGCCGGATGCAACTGTTGACGCTCAGGGGGCCGAAATGATCGGCGGAGAGAGGAACGTCCATGCCCACCACCTCGCGCACCGCCGCCACGTAGTCGGCCATCATCGCCAGGCCTTTGTCGGTGACCTCGGTGGCCATGAACATATGTCGCGTGGGCAGGCCACCGTACTGCTGCTGAATCCCCTCGGGCCGGGTGACCGTGCCCGGCGTCCCCGTTACCAGGTTGATCCCCAGGTCCATCTTCAGCCAGGTAAATCCCTGCGCCCTGCGTTCCTTCAGACGCTCGCCAAACACCTTGGGCTCACGCGACGCGGTGGTATCGCAGTAGATCCGGATGCGGTCGCGGAATTTGCCGCCCAACATCTGGTAGATAGGAACGTTGAAGGCCTTGCCCGCCAGATCCCAGAGCGCCACTTCGACGCCGCTCACACCGCCGGCCTGCCTCGCCTGTCCGCCGAACTGCTTGATCTTGCGGAAGAGCCGGTTGACGTTGCAGGGGTTCTCACCCAGGATCTTACTCTTTAACTCCAGCGCGTAATTCTTGCTGCCGCCGTCGCGCACTTCGCCCAGGCCGTAGATGCCTTGATTCGTGTCGATGCGGATGATGGGGGATGTCATCGGCACGCCGCGCATCACGATCATCCGCATGTCGGTGATCTTCAGATCGGACGGCTTGGAATTGGTGTTGGTGTTTTGCGGATACGCATCCAGCGTTTCGTCAACAAGCAATCCGGCGGTCAGCGCCCCGGTGGCTGTTTTAAGAAAGGAACGCCGTCCGTGGGAGGCGCTGCCAGAATGAGAATTGCTCTTGGTCATAGTCTTCTCGATCGTGTGTACTTTGGGATCCTGACCGCAACATAGCGTAATGCGTGGGCGGAGGCTACCCCACCCACGCCAGGACTACCAGTAGAGTTTCAGTGAGAGCTGCATGCGGCGCCCGGAGTTCGATTGTGTGCGCCACAGGCCGAAGTTGGCGTTTTGCAGCGTGCCGCCCCCGCTCAACCCGCCAAAAATGGTCCGGTTCAGCAGGTTGAAGGTCTCCCAGCGGAAGTCCAGATGGCTTTGCTCCTTGATCGTGATGCTCTTCGCCAGGGAGATGGCCTCGCTGAGGCCCGGCAGGGTTCCCAGGGCGTCGGTGGGCTGCGTGCCGAAGAAGGAAGCCGGCTGCAGGAACTTGTCCACCGCGGGATCGAACTTACTCCCGGCGATGCCGCCGCGCCAACCGTCGTAGGTCGGCACGGTGGGCCGGTTACCGCCGTTAAAGATGGGGAAGCTCACCGTGGTTCCCAAGCCAAACGGAGTCCCGCTTTGGTAGTTCTGAATCCCCGAGAAGCGCCAGCCGCCCACAATGGCGTTGGCTACGCCCTTCTGTGTCAGGAATCTCCTTCCCTTTCCAAAGGGCAACTCATAGACATAGTTGATCTTCACCACGTGGGTCTGGTCGTAGGAGGCGATCGACTTCTCCAGACGGCGGTTGTAGTGGTCTTCCGGCGTGCCGCCGCCGCTGTCGGCGTCGGTCAGCAACTTCGAGAGCACGTACGACGCCTGCACGGTGAGGCCCGCGGAGTAGCGGTGTGAGAACTTCACCTGCATGGAATGATAGGTGGAGTGGCCGATGCGGTCGCCCTGGCCGTTGATGGTATCGACCGCCGAATACTGCGGGAAAGGGCGGAGCGATTGCGCCACGGTCGACCCCGTGCCCCACAGTTGGTTGAAGCCGGACCAGGGCGCCACCACTCCCGCCGCGTTGGCAACTGCCGAGCCCACCTGCGAGTTCAGCAGGGTGCGGCCCGATGCCGTGAACGGGCTGAGGTTGGCCGGCAGCCGGGGATAGTAGATCTGGTTGTATGCCAGCAGTGAAGACTGGATGCCCGCGGCGAGCATACCCAGGTAACCGACCTCCACCATCGAGTTGGCGGTAAGCTGGCGTTCGATGTTGAACGCGTACGTCAGGTCATCCGATGGCGTGCTGGCCGCTTTCCCGTTGTAATAGGGGACGTTTGAGCCGTTGCCGACCGAGGGATTGATATTGGGCACCTGGGCCCACGCCGGCGCCCCATTCTGCAACACCCAAAGCGGGCTCAGCCCCTGGCTCTGGTCGTTGACACTGAGCCGCTGGATGATTCCCAGGTTGTGCGACGAGCTACCCACGTAAGTGATGGGCCCGAAGCTCCGCGAAGCGGCGCCCCGAATCGCCGTCTTGCTACTCAGGGAGTAAGCGAAACCCAGCCGCGGGCCGAAGCCGTGCCAGCCATCCACCAGGGTGCGCCTGCCCTGCCTCCCGGAACCAGTGCCGGCGAAAATCAGCGCTCCCGGCAGTCCGCCCGCACCAGGATTAGCCAAGCCCATGTCCAGATCGCGCATCTGGTCCTCGCCCACCATCGGCGGCCCGTTGAATTCAACGCGCAGGCCAAGATTCACGGTGAGCTTCGAAGACACGCGCCAGTCGTCCTGAAAGTACATTTGGTTGGTGCGGAACATGGTGGCCAGGTATCGCGGCGTGTCGAGGCCATAGCCGGACACCTGCCCCAGCAGGAAGGATGCGAATGCGCTCCCCCCTCCGGTGGCCTGGCTGGTGATCAGCGGGACGCCCGTATTCAGCGCCTGGAAGGTCACGTTCCCCGCCATGTTCTGCAATCCGAAGCCGTTGTAGTGAGTGTTGTTGTAGAAGTAGCCCCACTTGAAGGTATGGCGGCCCATGCTCTTGGTCATGTCGTCATGGAATTCCACCACGATGTTATCCGAACCGTTGGGCGCGGGCTGTCCCCAGTTGGTAAACTCGCTGCCGGAAAAATTGACTTGCGGAAAGTTCACGTTACAGTCGGGATAGTTCGGTATGCAGATCCCTTTCTCTTTCCAGCCGGTTGCCACGGTGGAAAGCCCCTGGGCCTGCGGCGCCCCGCTGAAGGTCGCGAACGACCCATGGTTCTGCGACCAGTTATTGCCACCGGCATAGAAGCGGTTCAGCAAGGTCGGCGAGATGGTCCAGTCGTGACTGATGCGGTAAACGTCCGACTGGTTGTACCCCGGGCTGCCGGACAAAGGCGCGGGCAGTCCCGGAGCGCCGGTGGGTCCATACAGGTCCTTCTGCCTGGTTCGCTCAAAGAAGAACGAGACCCTCTGCTTAGAGGTCAGTATCTGGTCGCCCTTGGCGCTGAATTTGTTGTTCGGCGAGATGGTGCTGCCGGCGGAAGTGTAATTGTTGCGAGTGTAGCCGGAGGTGCCCGCCACGAGTCCCGCAACGTTCGGTTTCAACAACGGTTGGACGAACCCGATGATGGATTTCGAAACCGGATCGATCCGCGTCTGCGGAATCTGGTTATTCGGGAACGGGTTCCTGATGTAGGAGCCGCCGACGAGCGCCGTCGTAGCCGGATCGTAAATCTGGTACATCTTGCCAGTGCCATCCACATAGTTGCGGAGGTCGCCCGTGAAGAACTCCTGGGGCGGCACACTATAGGGGGAGACCGTAGCCCCCGCGCGGTTGCGGAAACCTTCGTAGGAGACGAAGAAGAACGTCTTGTCCTTACCGTTGTACAGCTTTGGAATGCGCACCGGTCCGCCCGCCGTAGCTCCGAAATCGTTCTGTTTGTAAACCGGTTTGGTGGCTCCGAAAAAGCCCTTGGCGTCCAGCACCTGGTTGCGCAGGAACTCGTAGGCGGTCCCATGAAACTGGTTGGTGCCGCTCTTGGAGACGAAACTCACCGAGCCGCCGGAAGCGTGGCCCATGTCGGCCTTAAAGCCGCCGGAGGTCACGGTGAGTTCGGTGATGGCATCTACCGAGGGGGTATTGATCTGCGTCCAGGTGACCCCGTTGCCGTCCAATTGGCCGGCAGTGGTAACCGCCGTCCCGTCGAGCGTCATACCGTAAGCGCCGCCCCGGCCTCCGCCCACCCGGTACTGGCCGGTCGAGTTCACCTCCGCCGCGCTGGCCGACAGGTCGAACGGGCTGCGCACCGCGCCGTTCACCACCACCGGCAGTTCGTCCACCAACCGGCTGGACACCTCCGTGGCCACGCGGCCCGCCTCGGTCTGCAATAGCTGCGCGTTGGCCGCCACCTCCACCGTCTGTTGCGTGGTACCCAATTCCATCGACACCTCCAGCGGTACGGTCGCTCCGGCGGCCACCACTACGTTGCTAGCGAGATGCGTCTTGAAGCCTGTGTTTTCGACCCGGACCTGGTACGTTCCCACCGGCAGCGACGGCACGGTGAAATCCCCCGAGGTGGTCGTCTTCGTCTGAAACTTGGCGTTGGTGCTGGTCTGGATCGCCGTAATCTGCGCGCCGGGCACAACCGCCCCGCTCGCGTCCTTCACCGTGCCGGTGATGACACCGCGGTCGGTTTGCGCCAGCAGGTTTGCCACCGCGCAGGCACCAATCAGCATGAGGAATCGGATGTTTCGCATTGACGCCCCCATAAAGCAATGTTCGAACCTGAATATCCTGATGATCCAGATAGATTATGCCCCCTGGGACCTCTTTAGACAATGGCCCCCCCCGTCCATGCGAAAATAGTAGTTTGAAGATCGTATCCACTGGTATCTACTACGCGCTCGCCCTGTGCGCCGCGGGGGCCCTTGTTTTTGGGCTCGCCGGGCCGTGGTTTGCGGCTCCCATGGCCATCCTGGCCCTCTTCTGCCTCTATTTCTTCCGCGATCCCGACCGCGAGATACCCTCCGGGCCGGTCGCCGTCTCGCCCGCCGACGGCAAGGTGGTCGCCGTCAAACCCGAGGGCGGGCTCAATCGCCTGAGTATCTTTCTGAACGTGTTCGACGTTCACGTGAACCGCACCCCCATCGGCGGCGTCATCGAGAAGGTGCAGTATCGGGAGGGCAAGTTCCTGGTGGCCAGCCGCGAGGAGTGCTCGCGCGATAACGAACAGAACATCGTCACCGTCACCGGCGACGGCACCACCGTCGTCTTCAAACAGATCGCGGGCCTGATCGCGCGCCGCATCGTCTTCGACAAGAAGGCCGGCGATCAGGTTGCCATCGGCCAGCGTATCGGCCTGATCAAATTCGGCTCGCGCTGCGACGTCCTGTTCGGACCGGAGTGGGAAATCACCGTCCGGCCCGGCCAACGCGTGGCCGCCGGCTCCAGCATCATCGCGCGACGCCTCGATCGGAAGTCCCAATGACTCTAAAAGACCGGTTCGTAGACCCCCAATCCCCGGAACGCCGGCCCCGCAAGGCCGCCTACGTTCTGCCCACCCTCTTCACCGCCGGCAACATCTTCCTAGGCTATGTCTCCATCCTCCGCGCCTTCCAGGGAGCCATGCTGGTCGCCAGCGGATCTTCCGGCGGACCCGAGCACTTCACCGTGGCCGCCCAGGCCATCGCCGCCGCCGTGGTACTGGACGGTCTCGACGGCCGCATCGCGCGCATGACCAATACCACCAGCGCATTCGGCCGCGAAATGGATTCCCTTGCCGACGTGATCAGCTTCGGACTGGCGCCCGCAGTGCTCGCTTTTGCCTGGGGCGTGCAGTTCATCGAGCCCATCATCGGCGAAAAGTTGCGCGGACAGATCTTCAACGCCGGCTACTTCATCGCCTTCCTCTTTCTGCTCTGCGGCGCCTGCCGCCTGGCCCGCTTCAACGTGCAGGTGAATCCCATCCCCAAGAACCCCGGCCGCCCCGACCGCAAATATTTCGTCGGACTCCCCATCCCGGCCGCCGCCGCCATGGTGGCCGCCGTGGTCTGGGCCTGCGATTCGCAGCCGCTCGCATGGTGGCCGCTCTCCGTGGCCTGGCTCGCGCTGCTCTTGCTGCTCGGTTTCCTCATGGTGAGCACCTGGCGCTACTACAGTTTCAAAGGGATCAGTTTCAGTAAAGCCTATTCGCCGCTCATCATCATCCTGGTGGGCGGGTTCATCTACGGCGTGTGGAACTACGCGCAGCTTCTGTTTCTCGCCATGACCACGACTTACGTGGCCAGCGGCATCCTGATCCGCCTCGGCGGCATCCTGCGCCGCCGCCTGAAGCCCGCGCCCCGAACCCCGGAGATCAAGCTTGCCTAACGCACCGACCGTTGCCCTCATCGGCAGCGAATCCCTGCTGGCCCGCGAGGTCCGCGACATCGTGGCCACCACCGGCGCCGCTCTTTCGCTGCGCCTGGTGGCCGCCGTGGACGAAGAATCAGGCGCGCTCACCCGCGTCGGCGACGAGCCCAGCATCGTCACCGGTCTCAATGCGGAGAGCTTGCTCGACACCCGCGCCGTAATCCTCGCCGGCAACGCCGAATCCAGCCGCCAGACCCTGGAACTTCTGGGCGATCCGCCGGAGGCCGCCGTGATCGATCTCACCTACACCGCCGAGGAGCGCCCCGACGCCCGCCTGCGCGCACCGATGGTGGAATCCGTCCTGGTGGAAGACGCCGACGATGTGGCGGTCCACGTCATCGCCCACCCCGCGGCCATCGCCATCGCCCTCTTCCTTCGCCGCCTGCACGCCAACGATCCGGTTCGTAGTTCGGTGATTCAGATCTTCGCCCCCGCCAGCGAACACGGCGTCCTGGGCGTGCATGAGTTGCAGCAGCAGACGGTAAGCGTGCTCTCCTTCAAGAACCTGCCGAAGGCCGTCTTCGACACACAGCTCAGCTTCAACATGCTGGCGCGCTACGGCGAGGAAGCGCCGGTCTCCCTGGAAGAATCCGAAATGCGGATTGAGCGTCACCTGGCCAGCCTGCTGGCGCTCCCCGGCGATGGCGAAGGCGCACCCATGCCCTCGCTGCGCCTCATCCAGGCTCCGGTGTTTCACGGTTACAGCTTTTCGGCCTGGGTGGAGTTCATGGACGCGCCCGATATGGAGGCGCTCGAAAGCTCGCTCTCCATCGAGTCCATCGAAGTTCGCGGCGGCGATTTCGAACCGCCCACCAATGTCGGCCAGGCCGGACAGGGAGGCATCGCCGTGGGCGCCATTACGCCGGATCGCAATCACCCCGAGGCCGCCTGGCTCTGGTTCGTCGCCGATAACGTCCGCCTCGCCGCCGAGAACGCCGTCGCCGTGGCGCGCCAACTGGTATGAGAAAACGAGTTCAACGCAGAGGCGCAGAGACGCAGAGACAAGCGCAGAGAACACATAAGCAAGAGCAACGGCAATCTGCGCCTTCGGCCGAATTGTTCTCGCATTTGTCTTTCTCTGCGCTTATCTCTGCGTCTCTGCGCCTCTGCGTTGAATTGCTATCTTTCACACTCCTCGTCTCTTCCCTCACCGGGTGCGGCTATCACGTCTCCGGCCACGGCGACATGCTCCCCAAGACCGTCAAGACCATCGCGATCCCCGCCTTCGCCAACCTC
>JAPKZC010000973.1 GCA_026394025.1 Candidatus Solibacter sp. | reverse complement strand
TCACGCCCATCCGAGCCGCGACCGTAAGGGAGCGATGCTTGCCACCCGCGCGCGCCACGGCGTCACCCTGGTGGAGATGGTCGTAGTGGTGGCCATCATTGCCTTGATTGTGGGGCTCAGCTTCCCAGCGGCATCGGCGGGGCTCGACAACGTGCGCATGGTGTCCGCCAGCGATACCGTGGCCACCTTCCTCAACGCCGCGGTGACTCGCGCCGAACGCCACCAGCAGCCTGTCGAACTGGTCATTTTTCCCAAGGAAGGGCGGCTCGCTTTGTACTCCAACGAGCCCGGCTTCACGCGCGAACTCAAGATGCCGGACGGCGTCTGGATCGAAGCCGTCCTGCCCGCCGAAGACAGCGGCGACCCCGCGCAGCCGCGCCGCATTCTTTTCCTTCCGGGGGCCACGGTTCCCGGAATTGCAATCCAGTTGGTGAACCGCCGCAACACCCATCGACGAGTGCGCCTCGACCCGATGACCGGCTTTCCGCGCGTGGAAAGCGTCGAGGCAAAGTGAAAGGCCAACGCGGATTCACGCTGCTGGAGATGATCGTCGCCACCACCATCATGGGGATCGCGGTGGCCGGCCTGATGAGCGGCATCTCCAGTTCCACGCGCAATGCCGCCCGCCTTCGCGACTATGACCGCGTGGTCCAGTTGGCGCGCCTACGCATGAACGGCTTGCTGGCCGATCCGCGCGTGCCGCTCAACGCGCCGCAGGACGGGGTATTCGACCCGGCGATCACGGGCGGCCTCGAATGTGGCTGGCGGGCGCAGGTCAGCGTGGCGGAGAAGATGCCATTCCCGGCCGCGGGCGATTACGTACTCGACCGCATCCAGTTGGAAATCTGGTGGATGTCTGGCGGCCAGCGTCGCACGTTCCCGCTGGAGGGCTACCGGCGGCGGACGCTGCGGCCCGAGGATATTGAGGCGCCGCGATGAGGCGCCGTTCCACCGCCGGCGTTACCCTGATGGAGCTGTTGATCGCGGTCCTGCTGTTGAGCCTCCTCTCGGTCGGACTGCTGTTCGCCCTGCGGATCGGGCTGAATGCCTACTCGAAGACCCAGACCAAGCTGATGGACAACCGGCGCGTGGCCGGCGCGCAACGTATTCTGGAGCAGGAAATCCAAGGCCTGGTCCCAGTGGTGGCCCCGTGCGGGGTGGGGATGGAAGGGGGCGGGACCCCGGCCCAATTCTTCCAGGGCGAGCCCGAGACCATGCGGCTGGTGTCCACGTTTTCGCTGCAAGGCGCGTGGCGCGGGCAGCCGCAGATTCTGGAGATCTTCGTCATCCCGGGCACCGATGGCCGCGGCGTACGCCTGGTAGTCAACGAGATCCCTTATTCGGGACCGCCGGCAGCCGGCCGTTTGTGCGTCGGCCCGCACAAGTTCTTTGCCGCGTCCCCCGGACCGGGTTCTTTCGTCCTCGCCGACAAACTGGCCTTCTGCCGCTTCACCTACCTGGACCAGCCGCTGGACCAGAACCTGCCGTTGCGGTGGTTTCCGCGCTTCGCCGGCCCCACCTGGCCGCGGGCGGTGCGCATCGAGATGGCGCCGCTCGACCCGGACGCCTCGCGTCTTCAGCCGATCACCATGGTCGCCCCTATCCGCGTCTATCGCCACCCGGAGATCCCTTATGGCGACTATTAGAACGGCGGGAACGCCCCCTAACGGTCGCGGCTCTGACCGGAGCCGCTTCAATCGGAGCCGCCACCGTAAGGGAGCGACCACCCGCGGCAGCGCCCTGCTCATGGTGCTGTGGATTTCCGCCGCCCTTGCCGCCGTGGCCTTCTCTCTGGCCAACACGGTGCGCGGGGAAACCGACCGCACCTCCACCTCTCTCGACGAGGTACGCGGGTACTATCTGGCCGCCGGGGCGGTGGATCGCGCCGCGGTGGAACTGCTGTGGAGCGTCTCCTCCCCGGAGAAGCGCAGAATCAAACAGGGCTCGGCCTCGGTGGACTACACCTTCCCTACCGGCGTGGCGCACGTCGAACTCATCCCGGAAACGGCCAAACTGGACGTCAACACCGTTCTGCCGGACCGCTTGATGCGGCTCGTGACGGCGCTCGGCGTGGAACCCGGTACGGCCATGGAAATCACGCACGGCATCCTGGCCCGGAGGGGCGGTGCCGGCGGCGCCCCTTCTCTGCCGCCGGGTCCGTCTTTTCCGGGGCCTGGAGCGTCTTTGCAAGAGGTAGAGGAATTACTTTCGGTGAGAGGCATTACCCCCGAGGTTTTTTACGGCACATATATCCCAGTCCAGGGCGACCCCGGACGGGGCGAGCCGCGCCTGATACGGCGCAACGGGCTGGTGGACTGCCTGTCCGTGTTCGGCTCCAGAAACCAGGTGGATGCCAACACCGCCGACCCCGCGGTGCTGTCGGCAATCGGATTGACGCCGGGTGGCGTCCAGTTGCTGCTACAGCAGCGGCGGATGGCGCCGCTCACACCCGAGCGCCTCGGCCAACTCGTGCCGATGCTCGGTCCGGCCGGGCAGATGCTGCGCCTGGAGGGCAACTCCATCCTCACCATCCGAGCCACGGCGCAAGTGCGGCTGCCAAACGGGCAGCTTTCGGACATGAAGCGAACGGTGGCGGCGCTGGTCAAGTACATGCCTCCCAGTTACCCTACCCCCATCCACATCCTGCGCTGGTACGACACCACGTGGAGCAACTAGCCAGGCCATGCCCCTCGATTTTCCCATCTCCAAAGACCTCCGTAGACTGCTCGCCTTCGGCTCCGGCGTGGGCCTCGAAATCGGCGCCACGGATCTTGAAATTGCGGTAACCCGGGTGCGCCCCAACAAGATCCAGGTGCTGGGCCGCCTGACCATTGACAACTACGCCACGCGTCCCGCGGCCGAGTGGGGCGCGGAGTATGCGCGCTTCCTGAAAGCATCGGGCGTGCAACGCCTCAGCGCCACGGTCCTGTTGCCGCGGCGCGAGGTGATCGTGCGCCAGATTGCGCTGCCCGGCGTCGCCGCCAAGGATATTGAGGGCGCCATCCGGTTCCAACTGGATACGCTCCATCCCTACGGCGAAGACGATGTGGTTTGGGGCTGGTCGCCGCTTGCGTACGGCAGCGTGCTGGCCGGCATCGTGCTGCGCAGCACCATGGAGCGCTATGTTGCCCTTTTTGTCGAGGCCGGCGTCGCGGTGCGCAGTTTCACGTTTTCGGCGGCTGCGATACACGCGGGGATCCGGCTCAATGGCGCGGGACTGCCGGATGAGGGATTCGTGGCACTGAGCCGATCC
>JAPKZC010000128.1 GCA_026394025.1 Candidatus Solibacter sp. | reverse complement strand
CCACCAGTTCGCTGTTCGACGACGCGGCGGAACGCCTCTTCGGGCTAATCGCCGCGCTCAAACAACGCGGCGTCTCGATCGTGTACGTTTCGCACAAAATGGATGAGATCTTCCGCATCTGCGACCGCGCCACCGTACTGCGGGATGGGGAAACCATCGGTACCGTGGAGATGGCCGGCGCCAGCGTGAACGAACTGATCCGCATGATGGTGGGGCGAGAGTTGCAGATCGCTACCCGCACGGCGCGCCGCTCCGCCGGCGCGATGGTCCTTGCAGCGGAGAAACTGTCCACGGCGAAACTCAAGGATGTGTCGTTCGAGTTGCGGCGCGGCGAAGTGCTGGGCATCGCGGGACTGGTGGGCAGCGGGCGCAGTGAAGTGGGCGCGGCGCTGTTCGGTATCGACCGCATCCAAAGCGGAACGTTGCGCGTGCAGGGAGAGTTGCGCGTGCCCCGCTCGCCGCGTGACGCCATGGCGAGCGGCATCGGACTGCTGCCCGAAGACCGCCGCCTGGAGGGGCTCATGATGCGCATGAGCGTGCTCGAAAACGCCACCCTCGCGGTGCTGCCGGAAATCAGCGGACTGGGATTCATTCACCGGGGGCAGGAGAATGCCAGCCTGGCGCCGGTGGCGCGGCAACTGGCGCTGAACTGCCCATCCCCCGCCGCGCCGGTCAGCCAGTTGAGCGGGGGCAATCAGCAGAAGGTGCTGCTGGCGCGCTGGCTGCTGCTCAACCCCACGGTGCTGTTCCTGGACGACCCGACGCGCGGCATCGATATCGGCGCCAAGCAGGATATCTACCGCCTGATCGACGAACTCGCGGCGGCCGGGAAAGCGATTATCCTGGTGAGTTCGGAGCTACCCGAACTGCTGCGCTGTTGCGACCGGATCCTGGTACTTAACGAAGGACGCGTCACGGCGCACTACGATGCCACGGATGCGACACAGGAGAAGATTATGAGTGCGGCCACCAACGCCGGGGCGCGGGCCTGATGCCTTCGGTTCGCGCCGGCGCGGGCCTGCTGCGCCGCGCCCAAAGCCTGGCGGCGCTGTTGGGCATTCTGCTTCTGGCCATCGCCATCAGCCCCACGGCGTCCGATGGCTCCCGGATCTTCCTCCAAGCCGGAAACCTGACCGACATCCTGCGCCAGGTTTCGTTGATCGGCATCATTTCGCTGGCCATGACGTTCGTCATCCTGACCGGCGGTATCGATCTCAGCGTGGGCAGCATTCTGGCGCTTTCCACGGCGCTGGCCGCCATGTTCCTGACGCGTGGCTACACCACGCACATCGCGGTGGCCATCCTGGCCGCTGTTGCCGCGGCGGCCCTGGCAGGGGCGTTGAACGGCGTGGTCATCGCGCGAACCGGGATACAGCCGTTCATCGTGACGCTGGCAAGTATGATCGGCGTCCGCGGCCTGGCGAAGTGGCTCACCAGCAATCAGAACATCGATATCGGGTTCGGTAAGGATCTGGCGGCCGAGTTCGCCGCCATCTTCCGCGAGAAGGCGATTGTGATCGGCGCCTACGCCGGCGCCGCGGCGCTGTTTTGGGTGGTGCTGGCGCGGACGGTGTTCGGCCGTCACGTGCGGGCCGTGGGCGATAACGAAAAGGCGGCGGAGTACGCCGGGTTGCCCATCCGCGCCACCAAAATCTGGGTCTATACCCTGTCGGGTCTGTTCACCGGTCTCGCCGGCGTGCTGTACGCGGCGGAGAACCATCAGGGCAACCCCAATGCGGGCGTGGCGTACGAACTGGATGCCATCGCGGCGGTGGTGATTGGCGGCACGCGGCTCTCCGGCGGCAAGGGTTCGGTTTCGGGCACCATCGTCGGCACCTTGATTATGGGCGTGCTGACGAATATGCTACGGCTGAACAATGTGGACAGTAATGTGGAGATGATGATCAAAGCGGTGATCATCGTCCTGGCGGTGGCGGTGCAGCGCGAGAGGAACGGAAACTGATTTCATGAAGCGGCAATATTTCATCTCACTTGGCCTGGCGGGAGCGCTGCTCCTCGCCGGCTGCGGCAGCGAAGGCAGGAAGCAGAAGCAGTTCGTGGTCGCCTTCAGCCAGGCGAATAACGCGGAGCCGTATCGCGCCGCGCAGAACGCGTTCCTCATCAAGCTGTTCGCGCAGCAACCCGACGTCAAGCTGGTGATTAGCGACGCGCAGCAGGACAACAGCAAGCAGGTGGCGCAGGTGGAAACCTTCATTCGCCAGAAACCAGACCTGCTGATTGTGGCGCCCAACGAGCGCGCGGCGTTGACCGCCGTGATGGGGCAGGCGATGGAGGCGAAAATTCCCGTGATCTGCCTGGAGCGCGACATTCTACAGCCGAATTACACCTCGTACGTGCACAGCGACAACGTCGCCATCGGCCGCCTGGCGGGACAGTTCATCGTCGATCACCTGACGAAAAAGTACGGCAAGCCGAGGGGCAATATCGTCGCCATGCGCGGACTGCTGGGCGTGGAGGGCGAGATCAATCGCGACCGCGGCGCCAGGGAGGTTTTCGACAAATACCCGGAGATTAAGACGGTGGCGGATCCGGTGGCGGAGTGGATTCAGGCCAAAGCCAAGGACCGCATGACGGAAGTGCTGCGCGCGCAGGCGAAGATCGACGTGGTGTACGGGCATAACGACCCGATGGCGATCGGCGCGTATTTGGCCGCCAAGGAACTGGGGCGCGAGAAAGAAATGATCTTCGTCGGCGTGGATGGCTTGGGCGGACCGGCGGGGGGCATCCGCAAGGTGATGGACGGGATACTGGCCGCCACCTTCGTCTATCCGCTGTGCGTCGATAAGGCAGTCGAGGTGGCCAACCGGATTCTGCATGAACCAGGGTTCAAGCCGGAGAAGGATTACGTACTGGAGTCGCTCATGGTGACCGCCGCGAATGCAGCCCAGATGTACGAAAGGTTCACCATTCCAGGAATGAACTAAGGTTAACCTCCGAACCGGATTGGTACTGGACTTACTGCCCCCTTTGTTTTGAATTTGGTAGAGTGAAATGAGAGCCGGTATCGGCCGGGTCTCGTATCCATGCCCAAACAACCTGCCAAGCAGTTCTTGAATTTACCCATGCGCGCCGTTTTTCTGATGGCGCTGGCGATGTTCGCCACCGAACGGGAAGCCCGCGCTTACACGGACCCGGGGACGGGTGCTCTGATCTGGCAGATGGCGGTGGCCGGCCTGGTCGGCGTGGGCTTCTACTTCCGCCGGATCACGGCTTGGTTTAAGAATCGAAAAGGTCCAAAAGATTGAGCCAGCCGGCGCCTCCGACGCAAGCCATCACCGCCTCATTCCGCGATCCAGCGGGTAGCCTTTTCCGCTACCAGGGCCGGGTTCTGCGCGTCGTCAACGCCATCGGGGTGGCCGATCTGGAGGCCTTCCTGGCATCGCCAGCCGGGCGGAAATCGATGGCCGCGGGCGCCGTTGTCCCCACCCGCGCGCTGGACGCCGCCGAGTGCCGCGAGTTGCTGGCCGATATCTCCGTGCGTGAGCTTTACGACGCGCGCGGCGGGCAGATGATCCTGGAGCACGAGCAGGTCGATTTCCCCAGTTTCCCCTACGAGTGGAACGCTGAGATGCTGCATGCCGCCGCCCTGCTCACCCTGGATCTGGCGCAGGCGCTGCTGGCGGACGGCCTCGGGCTCAAGGACGGCACACCCTACAACATCCTGTTCCGCGGCCCCGAGCCGGTCTTCATCGACGTGCTCAGCTTTGAGCGGCGCGACCCGGGCGACGCCACATGGCTGCCCTACGCCCAGTTTGTCCGCACCTTTCTGCTGCCCCTGCTGGCCAACCAGGCCTACGGGCTCGGCCTCGACCAGACACTGACCACGCGGCGCGACGGGCTGGAACCCGAGGAAGTGTACCGCTGGACCAAGCCCTGGCAGCGCTTGCGCCCGCCCTTCTTCGGTCTGGTCGCCATGCCCACCTGGCTGGGCGGCAAGCACAAGCAGGACGATACCTCCATCTACCGGAAGAAGCTGCTGAGCGATCCCGAAAAAGCGCGCTACATTCTGGATCATCTGCTCAACGGTCTGCGGCGCACGCTGCAACGCCTCAAGCCGGTGGCGGGCACCCACTCGGTGTGGTCGGATTATATGACCACGAATAACAACTACACGGCGGACCACTTCCAGGCCAAGCAGCGCTTCGTGGGGGAGGCGCTGGCCGAGTTTCGGTCGCGCCGCGTGTTGGACGTGGGCTGCAACACGGGCCACTTTAGCGCGATTGCGGCACGCAGCGGGGCCAAGGTAGTGGCGCTCGATTACGACCCCGTGGTGCTGGGCGATGTGTGGCGGAACGCGCGCCAGGAGAAACTGGAAATTCTGCCGCTGGCGGTGAATGTAACGCGGCCGAGTCCGGGGACGGGGTGGCGCAACCTGGAGTGCGCGAGCTTCCTCGACCGCGCCCGCGGCAAGTTCGACGCCGTGCTGATGCTGGCGGTGATCCATCACATGCTGGTGACGGAGCGGGTGCCGCTGGCCGACATCATCGACCTGGCGGCCGAGCTAACGACGAATTTGCTGGTGATTGAATTCGTGGCGCCGGACGATTCTATGTTCCGGCGATTGACGCGCGGGCGGGAGGAGTTACACCAGGATCTGACGCCGGAGTTATTCGAAACTCTCGCGGGCCGCCACTTTGAAATCGTGCGCATGCAGTACGTCGAAGGGACCACGCGGCGGCTGTATCTGCTCAGGAAGCGGACCTAGTCCGGGCCATGTTCCGCGCCTTTCTGGTGGCACTTTCCTTCGCCAATCTCTGTTACCTGCGGGTCTGGTCCGAACTGCTGACTTACCGCCGGTGGGACACCTACCTGATGACCACGCCCCCACGGCCGGTGGAGTATATCGCGTTGATGGCCAATGTCCTGCTGGCCGCGGTGGTGATCTGGGGACTGAGCATTCTGGCCGTGCGGGTACTGCCCGCCAGACAATTCCGTTTCGCCGAGATGGCGGTGGTGCTGGGAGTCTGCATCCCGTTGAACGGGCTGCGCTCCGTGCTCTCCAACCAGTTCCCGCTATTGAAATCGCCGCTTTTCGAACTGCTGGGCGTGCGCGGGGTGATGGCTCTCGGCGCGTGCCTGGCGATTGGCGGACTACTTACGACAGCGTTCTTCCATCAGCGGGTGGCACGCGCCATCGTCGCGGTGCTGGCGGCGCTCAGCCCGTTCTGCGCCGTCACGTTCGGCCAGGCAGTGTGGAAGGCGGCGCACTATGACGCCACCGCCTTCGGTAACAAGCCGCCGGCGGCGCGAATCGCGGAGGCGGGGAAATCGCCGCGGGTCCTTTGGGTGATTGCCGACGAATGGGATTACCGGTTGACCTTTGTGGATCGCGCTCCGGGCCTGATGCTGCCGGAGATCGACCGTCTGCGCAACACGTCGATCTACGCCGACCGTGTCCTTCCGCCGGGGCCGGAGACTCCGGTTTCGATTCCGGGATATTACTCCGGCAAACTGGTGGAGCGCGCCCGGTACGATGGCGTGCGCGAGTTGCAGGTGACGTACCGCGGGGACACTCGCGAGGTGCCGTGGAGCGCGCAGCCCAGTGTCTTCGATGGCGCGCGCGCGCTGGGCGCCAACACCGCCTTGCTGGATTGGTTTCATCCGGCATGCCGCGTGTTGAACAGCCTGAGTTACTGCGCCTGGTGGCCCATGGCGATGCAGCATAACAGCATGGGCGAGACCTTCTGGCAGATTCTGCCGAACCAGACACGCAGCCTGCTCGAGACCAATCTTTTTTCACTGTTCGGCCGCTCGTTGACCGCCGATCAGCAGACCGGCGTTTACCGGGCGATGATGCGCGAGGCGGAGAGACTGACCGTGGACCGCGATTTCGGCTTCACGCT
>JAPKZC010001169.1 GCA_026394025.1 Candidatus Solibacter sp. | reverse complement strand
TGCGGAAGAGGGAGACCTCCCTGACGTGCACCGGCGTCTTGCCGGCGTTGGTAAGGCGGGGACGATAGAGGTCGCCTGTGCGGAGGCCGGTGAGTTTGAGGGCCGTGCCGGGCTCGACGGTGCGGATGTCGGACCTGGCATGCCAGACATCCAGCGCGGGGGCGGCGGAGAGGGCAAGGGCGACCGAGAAAACAAGGGCGAGAGGGCGAAGCATGCTCTATACTTTAACGATATTTGGGGGATTTGGACAGGCCGGGAGGCCTGTCCTACATATACATGCCGCCGTTGACGGCGAGCACATGGCCGGTGATGTAGGCGGACTCTTCGCTGGCCAGGAACTTCACTGCACTGGCGACGTCCTCGGGTTGGCCGATGCGGCCGAGAGGAACCTGGGCGAGGATCTTGGCCTTCACTTCTTCGGGCAGAACCCGCGTCATGTCGGTTTCGATGTAGCCGGGGGCCACGGCATTGACGGTGACGCCGCGGCTGCCGATTTCCTGGGCGAGTGCCTTGGTCATGGCAATCATGCCGCCCTTGGAAGCGGCGTAATTGGCCTGACCGGCTGCTCCCGCCTGTCCCACCACGGAGGCGATATTGACGATCCGGCCCCAGCGGCTGCGCATCATCGTGGGCAGCACCTGTTGAATGCAGCGGAACGCACCGTTCAGATTGATATTGAGGACCAGGTCCCAATCGGCCGGCTTCATGCGCATGGCCAGGCCATCGCGCGTGATGCCTGCGTTGTTGACCAGCACGTCGATGCGGGTCTTGTCCTTCAGCGTTTTGGCGAAAGCTTCCTTGACAGACTCGGGCGAAGTCACGTCGAGATTCAGGGTCATCGCTTCCCCGCTACAGGCGCGGATTTCTTCGGCCACTTGTTCGTTGCGCTCGATTTCGGGTGAGGCCACCACGATATCGAAATTCGCGCGGCAAAGGGTAAGCGCGATAGCACGGCCGATACCACGGCTCGCGCCCGTAACAAAGGCCACTCGGTTGAACATTCATTCTCCTCGGGATTTTGCGGTATTAAACTCAGAGTAACAATATTCGGGAGCGAAGGTTTCAGTGAATCGTCTCGCGGTTCCCGCTCTCGGATTCGTCGTCTTCGTCCTCGTCCTCTTCGTCGAATTCGTTGTCCGAGAATCCCTCAGCCATGCTCATGGCTTCGGACGCCGCCTCTGCGATGTCCTCGTCTTCGTCATCGATCAGGCCCGCGAGTATCGCCGCCGATTCCTTCGGTCGGAGGGTGGCCAAGGCTTCAATAGCAGCGAGTCGCAGAGGTTTGCCGGTTTCCTCCGAAATGGCCAGCGCGGCGACGTGCGGCCAGGCCGCGTCCACCTCCCATGTACCAGCCGCGCGAACCGCCTGGTAGTGGATGTCGGAGTTCGTGCTTTCCAACGCCTCCCAGATCTGCTTCTCGAAACCGCGAACATAGTCCATGCAGAAGACAGCAGTCAGCTTCCACTCCTGGTCGCCGCTTGTATAGGCGCTGCGGATCGCGGCGACGTGCCACTCCTCCTGGGCGCGCACCGATGCCTCCAGGATGCGCCGCCGCACGAGTTTGGCGACGCCAGAATCCAGATAGGCCTTGCGTAGAAACTGCTTGATCTTGCGGAATGTCTTCTCGCTGATGGGGATTGCATCGGGATCGTCGAATTCGTCGATATCCGCCTCCTCGAGGACCGGACCCAGGGAGATTGCCGCTTGAGCGCGCAGTTCCTCCGGTTCGGCGGCACTGCCGACGATCGACAGCAGGGCATCGGCCAGTGCGTCGTTCATCACCACCAGTTCGCCCGCGAACTCCGCGGCCAGAAGGCGGTCGGCAGCATCGGCCTCGGGATCGCGGAGAATCGTGAGAAACGTCTTTCCCGCGCCTTGTGGCCATTCCCACGGGGGGCTGTCGTGCAGAATCTTCAAGTCCATATCGTTTGCCACGGTGGCGCCGAGCAGCGTCCTCCACCTCGCAAGATAATTGTACAGCAGCGGCGGCTTGCTACCATACTCATAACTTATGGCCTATCAGGATCTGCGTGAGTTTGTGCGCGCGCTGGACAAAAACAACGAGCTGAAGCGCGTTCCTTTCGAGGTGGACCCGCGCCTGGAGATCACCGAATTCGCCGACCGGGCGGTGAAACAGGGTGGTCCGGCGCTGCTCTTTGAGCGCCCCACGGGCTTCAAAATCCCGGTGCTGGTGAACGCCTTCGCGTCGACGCGCAAGATGGAGATCGCGCTCGAAGTGAAATCGGTGGAGGAAGTGGCGCAGCGCATCGTGGAGTTCCTGGAGATGCGCATGCCCGAAAGCATCATCGGCAAATTGAAAATGCTGCCCAAACTGGCCGAGATGGGCGCGTACTTTCCCAAGATCGTCTCCAGGGGGCCGTGCCAGGACGTGGTGCGCACCGACGGGTTCTCGCTCCTGGATTATCCCGTGCTGCAATGCTGGCCCGACGATGGCGGGCGCTTCATTACGCTGCCGCTGGTGTTCTCGCGCAATCCCGACACGGGCAAACGCAACTGCGGCATGTACCGTATGCAGGTGTACGACGAGCGCACCGCGGGGATGCACTGGCAGACTCACAAACAGGGCGCGGAACACTATCGCCGGATGCAGCAGCAGGGGCAAAAACGAATGGATGTGGCGGTGGCCATCGGCGCCGACCCGGCCACCATGTACTCCGCGATTCTGCCGCTGCCGCCCGACCTCGACGAAATGATGATTGCGGGCTTTCTGCGGCAGAGTCCGGTGGAAATGGTGAAGTGCCAGACGTGCGATCTGGAAGTGCCGGCGCAGGCCGAGATCGTTCTCGAAGGCTATGTGGAGCTGGGCGAACTGCGCACGGAAGGCCCCTTCGGCGACCACACCGGCTACTACTCGCTTGAAGACCAGTACCCCGTCTTTCATGTTG
>JAPKZC010000264.1 GCA_026394025.1 Candidatus Solibacter sp. | reverse complement strand
GAACTTCACCGCCGCCGGCAGTTCGGCGGAGCGCTCGGCGAGCGGAATCCACCGATCCGCTTCCGGACTCAAGCCGGAGTCGGCGTCGAGCAGGAGAAAACCGTCGTCGTGCCGCGCCGAGACGGATAGCTCATGACCGTTGGTCAACGCCAGTTGCCAGCGATCCCCATCCAGCTGCTGGCACTCCTGCGCGCAGCGCGCCAGTTGTTTGTGGAGCATCGTCATACGCGCTCCATCTCCAACGCCAGCGAGCGCCGCTTCAGCGGCCTGCGGTCAATGGGGAAGCGTTGCTGGTTGGCGCGCGCCCAGCGGCATGCCTCTTTGTTGAGCGCGTCGTCCTCGCGGGGCGTCAGCTTCTGATAGGTCAGGATTTCGTAGACCTGATACAGCAGGTCCACCAGCGGCATCCCCGGAGCGATCTTGCCCACGCAGATGAACGGCGCGCCGAACGCCACGTTGGGATGGTACGTATTGGGGGGACCGAACAGCGTCAACACTTCGAAGGGGTTCACGTTGCGCAGATAATCGCCGCCTAGAAAGAAGCCCACGCAGAAGTAATCAGCCTCCTGCACCGTCCCTCCCTGCCCCTGCACCAGGCCGCGGCAGGAGTAGTGCCCGATGAAGTGCTGACCCGTGGGCAGGCATTCGAGTTCCAATATGTCACTCGCCCGCGCGAGCGCCAGGCCGTCTTCGGCCTGCCGCTCCAGGAACGCGCGAAGGATCGGGTCAGTGGGAAACATTCGGCATCCTCTCAATCAGCCTAGAGCCGCGCAGGGGCGGAACCGGCTCAGGCATCGGGATCACAACGTCAGCTATTTGAATCCATGTCATTTGTCATCTGCAATCACACCCTTTGCGGCGATCTCCAAGAAGCGATCACCGCACTGCACCACGTCGCCGTAGCGCAACCCCGCATCCGCCAGCGACATGCCCAGCACGTCGGGCGGCAGGTCGCGGCTCAGCGTCTCTACAACGTCGAAGCCGGGCGTCGCCATGGGTTTCCCGCACGCGTCGCACTGACGCAAGCCCGGGTCGAGCGAACATTCGAGATGGAACACCCGGCTCTCGCGGCCGCACTGGCGACACAACCGTCGGCGCACGAAACGCTGCCCGGGCACGCGCACCGTGCTGCTCTCCGGCAGGAGGTCCGCCAGGCGCAAATCGTGCGCATCGCAGGCCAGGGGCTCGATCGCCCAGGTCGCATGGTCGAACCGGCACTGTCGATTTGGTCGGAATAACGTCACCGAGAACTGATGCCACCGCGCGTTCAGCGTCACCTGGCGCCCGACCGCGGCGTGCTCCACTTCTCCGCCCAGCATCTTCCGGCATTCCAGCGCCATCAGGGCCGCCGCGAGGGCGCCCAACGCGGACGGCGCGCCGGTCGGCGTCGGCATGCGCGCCGGCCCGTCGCACGGGTACTGCTGCTCCAGCAGCCTGTAGTCTTCCGCCGACCACGCGCACTCCAGACACGGTGCGCCGGCCGCGGGCGCGTAGACGTTCACACGGGCCAGCCACTCCGGCGCCAGCACGCCCGAATACACCCACGGGACGCCCACGCGCCAGGCGCGCTCGTTTACCGCCTGCCGTGCCGCCCGGGAATCCAGGCAGGCGACAATGAGGTCGGCGCGCCAGGTTCCCAACGGCACGGATTCGAGTGGTGCGTGGAT
Source organism: Candidatus Solibacter sp. (assembly GCA_026394025.1). Lineage (GTDB taxonomy): Bacteria > Acidobacteriota > Terriglobia > Bryobacterales > Bryobacteraceae > Solibacter. The sequence goes on along the minus strand of JAPKZC010000264.1, from coordinate 1,143 downwards.
GGCCGCGACCTCCAGATTCGGGCGGATTTTTGCCAGCCGCCGCGCCTGCACCAGCACCTTCGGCTTCCCCACGTCGCCGGGCAGAATGTCCTGGTTGGCCAGGTTGCGCGGCTCGTAGATGTCGCGATCGATCAGGACGACGCGCCCCACATCCTCCAAGCGCGCGAGGTGCGGCACGAAGTGCGAGCCGATGACGCCTGCCCCGGCTACGACAATGGTTTTCCCGGACATGGCGTCACGCCTCCGGCACCCAAGAGTAGCCCGCGGCGAGCGCGGTCCCCTGCGGGCAGAAGCTGCATGTGGACGAGTACGTCCAGCACGGGAGTTTCTCGATTTCGTGGTACCAGATGCCGCACTGCGGGCAGCGAACGGCCATCTGCCCGCTTTGCATCGGCTGGCGGCAACGCCCGCAGTAGATGGTGCTTCCGGCGGCAGTGAACTCCTCGACGTGCGCCAGAGTCTCGGTGGAGAAGAACAGCGCCTCGTTGGGATCGGCGCGAATCTCGTCACGGTCCTGGAGTACGCGCAGGCCCGCGACCGCCGGATGGCCGTTGACGCGAACGCCTCCCTCGGCCACCAGGAGCACCCACATCGGGACAGCGCCGGCCTGGGCGCGCACCACCGTAACCCGCGCACCGGCGCCTAGGTGCGACTCGCCCGTCAGAAGGCGCGGCGGTCGGACCGAAATATCCACCGTGCGCTCGTCGAGCGGCATGGCGGACCAGACATCGTCCGCGCCTCGAAACCAAAGATGTGCCATAAATCGTCTCCTTATCGAACTCCTCACTCGGCGCACACGCCGGCCGCCTGGCGTTTGAGGCGCAGCCGCAGGCCTGAAGCGGGTGAACTCTCCACCAGCCGCGGATCCAGCCCCGCCCCCGCCAGCTTTGCGCGCAGCCTCCACACGAGCTGCGAAACGGCGTGGGCGCTGAACGCTCGGCCCAACCGTTTCTGCATCAGCTCGCCCACCCGGTCGATGCTCCTCCAGGCCACGAGTTCGTCGGGCGATTCTTCCCCGTTGGAAATCAGAATGGTGATCAGCGCTGCAAGGGTCGGGGGAAGCGTCACCTGTTTCGCGTTGTCGAACGTCACCGCTCCTCCCCGGCCCTCCAGACTCGTGTACTGGCAATCGAACGCCGTTGG
>JAPKZC010000011.1 GCA_026394025.1 Candidatus Solibacter sp. | reverse complement strand
CCCAGCACGGCGACGCGTTGCACCTTTCCCAACACCTTGTCCGCCGCCAGAGAGGTGATGACAACATCGCCGTCCGGCCATTTGGAACAGATGGCGTAGAGCGCGTCGCCTTTGGTGGTGAAGTGATAGCTGGGTGTTCCACTCTCCATGAACTTCACCCACGGGCGGGTGCCGTAGATGGCCTCACCGTTTGTCTCCAGCCAGGCACCGATTTTCAACAACACCTCCTGCTGATTCTGTGGGATCGTCCCATCGGCCATGGGCGATATGTTCAGCAGGTAGAAGCCTCCTTTGCTCACGGTATCGATCAGCCTGCCGATGAGGGTGTCCGCGCCGGCGAGTCGCAGGCCTTCGATGTAGCCCCAACTGTTGCCGCCGATGGGATCGTCCACCATCCAAGGCCCGGGACGGATACCGGCCGGCGAGCGTGCACTGACTTGGGCAATTGGTCCTGGGCGTGAACGCCCAATGCCAGCCAGAGCGCGGAGAACAGAATGAGATCGGGTTTGTACGTCATAAGGAGGCCTGCTGTCTGCGTCCCTGAATCGGTCCTTCCACGACCGTATTGTATGAACATGCGACAGGGGCCCGCGGATTGTTTCTCGAAAGGCGCGCCGGCAGGTTATGATGTTGCCATGCTGAAGGATCGGGTCGCATTGATCTCTGGCGCCGCCACCGGAATCGGCGAGGCGGTTGCGCGGCTCTTTGCCAGTCAAGGCGCGCATACATACATTTTTGATCGGGACCTGGCAGGTTGCCAAAGGGTGGCTGAATCCATCGTCTCGGCGGGAGGTTCGGCGGCTGCATTCGGCGGCGACGTTCGGCGCCGCGAGGACATCGCGCCGTGGGTGGCAAGCGCGATCGCCGGCTTCGGGCGGATCGATGTGCTGATCAATAACGCCGGGATCTACCCTCGCCAGGCATTTCTCGAAATGTCCGAAGCGCAATGGGACGAAATGCACCAGATCAACCTGAAGAGCATGTTCCACACGCTCCAAATGGTGCTACCCCACATGGTGGCGCGGCGCAGCGGGAAGGTGGTCAACATTTCCTCGGTCACGTTCCACCTCGGCATGGCCTTGCTGTCGCACTACGTGGCGACAAAAGGCGGTGTGATTGGGCTGACCCGGTCGATTGCGCGGGAGATGGGCGAACACAATATCCATGTCAACTGCATCACCCCGGGCGCGATTAAGACCGAGTCGGAAGCCAAGGTTTTGACCGAAGAACAGGCCCAGGGAATGATGGCCTCGCAGTGCCTCCAACGGCGCATCCTGCCAGTCGATATCGCGCGCGTCTGCCTGTTCCTCAGTTCGGAATTGAGCGACGGCATGACCGGCCAGACGCTCAACGTGGATGGCGGATGGGTGATGCACTAGGCCGCCAATCTGCCGCAGGACCGATGGCAGAATCGCGCCTTGCGGATAGGGTGTTCTGATCCAGAGTAGTGTAATAGCCTATTATCCGAAAAGAGCTTATACACAATGAAACGACCGCTCACTACGTTGCTGTTCCTCGGCTACACAAGGCCATAGGACAAAAGTCTGTCAGTTCGGTTCTGCCGGGAAAAACCACTACTCGCATAGCGCCACCCCGAGTACGGGCAACGTGGCGCCACAGGGCTTCGCTTACCGGGATTATCGAAGCCCGCCGCTTCTCCGCTGAGCCCGTTGCGCGACTGACCGGATGAACCGACCGAAAACAAACTGCACCAACGGGTTCCACATGACTCCTTGGGCCAGCTGCCATGTGGCCGACGCGCGCATCGCCGCCAGTTCTCGTTCCACCTCCAGGCAGCGCCTCATGTTCTCCACCGCCTTATCTGCCAGGTAACGCGCGGCCGCCCGGTCCCCCTCTACACTCGGGCCTGGCGGATCCCGCCGTGCCTCCGCCAGCACGCACTCGTAAAGCGACACGATCCGGTCCACCGCACCCTGCAACCCACAATCCTCGCGCACCGTTCGCGAGACCGCGGCAGCGTCCTGCGGGTCGTAACGCCGCAACTCCTCCACCACCGCCTCCACGCAGAGCGGCCGCGTGAGCGCTCTCAGGGCGAAGTTCCTTCGCCGCAGCGCCCCGAACTCCCGCGAGGTGACCATAGGCCCCAGCCGCTCCGGCTCGGCCAGCACCACCGCGCTTCCCACTCCCATCGCCTCGATTGCGGCACGCCCCCGCGCGAACACTATATCCTGGCGCGCCAGCAGCGCGCCCGGACGCTCCTCAGCCCCCCCCGGTGCGAGCTGCCCGACTGATTCCAGCTCGATCCCGCACCTCCGGCAAGCCTCGCGAAGCACCGGCAGCCCATTCTGCTCGTGAAACGAGTTGCAGAAAGCGAGCGCCCGCCGGGGGACCGCCGGCACCGGCCCCCGTGGCGGAAACAGTCGCGCGTCGAAGAAATTGAAGATCAACTCGATCTGCTCCGGCGCGATCCCCCCCTCCGCGATCAGCCGCTCGCGGCAGACTTCGCTAACCGCCACGTACCTGAAAATCCGGGGAAACCGCAGCGCTGCCTCTTCGCTGGGGAACCAACCGTGGCAGTAGGAAATGGCCGGCGTCTGCGGAAATCGAAGCATCGCCGTCAATGTCTCGTAGTGGTGATGCCCGTGAATGATATCGGGTGCTTCCCCCAGACACTCCAGGCTGCGCACCACCGGAACCGTGGCCGCCCGAATCTCCTCCGCCACCGCCCCCAGCCGCGTGCTGTAACATACCGGCTGGTGGCCGCGGCGCATTAATTCGATCGCCAGGTCGCGGACGTAGAGTTCCGTGCCAGCCCGGGCGGCAAGCGCGTGGTTGGTCAGCAGTACCCTCATACTCTTAGGCTAGTTGATGTTTGCTCCAGCGCCAACCTTTCTCAAGGAAACCCCGGTCTATTGGGTGTTGTGGCAGCGCCGTGCGGGGAGAGCATCGGGAGATCCCTGTGACGAAAGGCGGCCGGCATCCGCCGGGTATGTCCCCGACCCGCTGTTCCCCCTCCCAGAATGGGTAGTCCGCCCATCCGTCCTCTTTCACGATCTGGCGGGAGCCCACCGTGCGATCGTGCCGCCACCCGATCCGCTTCAGTGCGGCGAAAACACGACGCGCCTGCGCCGAAGGTCAAGAGTCCGTGCGGCAATGTCGAATATGGCATTTGCCGAATCAGGAGGCAGCTCGCCGTTTGCGATCCGGTCGAGAACAATTCCCCGCGCCGCCGGCTGGACCCGTTGAATCGCGTCCGGCTTCCCCCAAACAGAAGGGCATTCGATTCCGCTTCGGCAATCCAACGGCCGTCGACTTCGCGGTCAAGCTCGATCGTGAGCCTCATAGCCACAGCCCACCACCCCTTATGCGGGGGCCTGTAGCGCCAGAATACGACCAATGTCCGATTGGCGTGATCCGACCGGGATCGCGCCCCGATGAGCAGCATATCGGCGCGTCTGCGCCGTCTCGCATTGCCGGGCGGATCATCGCGTCTTCGACCTGTTCGGTCGGCGGGAGGGAAATTGATGTGCTGCTCCCTGGGAACGCGGTTCGGCGCCTGATATCCGAATTCGAAGTATAATATGATCATGCATGCCAGGATCGTTTTTGCCCTCCTGCTTTTCCTGGCGACTCGGTCGTACGGTGGCCTGGCCGAGGGACAATTCCGCTCGGACCTGCAGTAT
>JAPKZC010000226.1 GCA_026394025.1 Candidatus Solibacter sp. | reverse complement strand
GCGCCGCATGGCTTCCTGTACGGAGCGCGGCGAGGGGCTGACGTACCCGTTGTTGAGGTTGATGATGTTGCGATCCACGCTGAACGCGGCGCGGATCTCGCTCCAGAAGTCCTCGTCGGTGGCCATCTCTTCCGCGGTGCGGGCGCCGGCGGCGCTGCTGGCGGCCCGCACCCGGTCGATGGCATGGCTCTGTAGCACCACGGCGGTGGCGAAGCGCAATAATTGACGGCGGTTCATTGGAAATTGACTATAGCATGGGCGGCCGTACGCAAAAAAAACCGGCGGCGAAAAGGGGAAACCGCCGCCGGCGCACAAAGCCGGAACGCCTGATCGTCGGCACGCAAAGTGCGCCGTCGCACGCCTACCCGAAGCGTTCGATGCGCCCGTTTCTGCACCTGCCGCGGGATCGGACAGGGCCGCGCCGGGCTGTCAGGCCCTCCGCGTCCAGCCACACCAACCGGAGCAGTCTCTGAAGTCTCGCGCGGCGGGCTTGCAGCTCCGCGAGCAACAACTCGCAGGCATCAACGTCCTCGCCGCAAGCCATCTTCGGGCTGCCCGGCTGGCGCAACGCTTCACCCGATGGCTGTTGCGGTCTTGCCTTCGTCATGGTCGGTTCCCCCCGAAGTAGCCATCCTGTTCGGAATCAGGCACACAATTCGGCCTGCCGGTAGACTTCCACCGTGTAGGCGGTTTCGCCCGGCATCCAGTACACAGCCATAGTCTGGCCGCCCATCAAACTCACGCCCAGGGGTTCGATGTGTTCGGCGTCCCTGCCCGCGTTGGTATAAAGGGCACGACCCGAATCCCAGTTCCATAGCACGGTGTGGTTTTCGCCGTTGCGCCGGGCCTCACAGGGAGTAGCCAGCAGTACGGCGAGCCAGATGGGAACCGGTTCGCTGGGGCGTCTTGCCTCCGGCAACGGCGTCCGAACCGGCGCGGCGCCGGAATGAAAGAAGGCGGCGGAGAGACCGGCCGGGGAATAGCCCGAATTCGGACTGGCCACGGTGCTCGTGGTCATCGTCCGCCGGGCGACGTGCAACTGAGACTGTTCCACTGGCCGGGCTCCGGTCGCATCCTGATAGCTGTTCATTATTTCCTCGCCGCCAAACACGCCTGGTACAGGTCGAGCTCGCCCGCACCCAGTTCCTGTCCGATTGCCGTGGCGTGGGAAAGATCTTTCACCGCCTGGGCTCCGTTGGTCCTGCTGTCGACATCCAGCAACAGGGATGCGGCTCCGGCCACCAGAGGTGCGCTGAAACTCGTGCCCCACACTTGTGCGTAATGCTCCCGCGGATAAGTGGTGATCACGCCTTCTCCCGGCGCTGCCAGGGTCACCAGCGAGTTGCCGTAATTGGAGAAGAGGCTGCGGATCCTGAAATTGTTGGTGGCCGCCACGCCGATCACGCTGCTATAGGCGGCCGGCCACACCTGAATGGCCTGGCCATCGTTGCCGGCGGAAGCCACGCAGATCACGCCTTTCGAAGCTGCGTAATCGAGAGCCGCTTCCAGGACACGCGAGTCCTGCTTCAGACTGAAGCTCATGTTGATCACGTCGGCCCCGCGGTCAACCGCAAAGTAAATCGCCTGCACGATCTGCGAGATGGTGGCGCTGCCATCGGCGCCAAACACCCGCAGCGGCATGATCTTCGCGTCGGGAGCCACCAGATGGATCAGACCGGCCACCATCGTGCCATGTCCATACGCCGGGTACTTCTTGCCGTCCAGAATGGGCGTGGTCTCCTGATCCAGAATCGGCGTGGTCTCCTGTTGAAGAATGACGGCCGTTCCGCCGTCCAGAATCGGCGTCGTCTCCTGATCCAGAATGGGCGTCGTCTCCTGGTCGAGTATCGGCGTGGTCTCCTGGTTGACATCGGCCTGTTCCTGGCCGAGCGGCCAGTTGTGCACGAAATCCCAGCCCCACGTCAGCGAATCCCTCAGTACCGAGTGAGTGAAATCCACACCGGTATCGATGATGGCGACTACGCCTGTGCCGGTTGCCAGGGTGTGAGCCTTGTCCATATTGATGACGTCGGTAGCGGGCTGGTTGACGTAGGCCGAGGCTGCGTAAGAGTTGTGGAAACGGATAAGAGTGCTGGATATACGGGTTACAGCGCCGGGCGCGCCGCTGGGGTGGACTGGACGGGCCGGCCTGATGCCCGGCAACTGCACCGGCTTCTCCGCTTCCGCGCTGTGCACGGCGAACTCCATCGACAGATCGCGCAGCACGGCCTGCGGAATGGCCCCTCTTGACGAGAGAACGTGATGGCCGGACGCGGAACCGGTCAGCGATTTCACCACCGTGAGGCCATAGCGCCTGGCGATACCGTTGACGTCGCCGGTAACCTTCACAAGGTACCGGTCTTCAGCGAATGCCCCGAGAGCGAAAAGCGCCACCAGGAGGGCCATGCGCACCGAGGTGTGGAGTCTGCGTAACATGATAAGTTTCCCCTTGGACGCTACTGCCTCTCCGGTGTACGCTTGCGCAAGGACGTCCGGCTCTGGGTGGCCGGTTGGTCCGAAATGAATCTCTTCAGCGGTACCTGGATGCTTCTCGAATCCCGCAAATCGATGCAGAGCTTGAGCCGCGCCTGCTGGTCGTACTCCATCTGAAACTCGCCGAACCGGTTGCTCAACGTCTCGGCGACCACCAACTTGCCGGATCTCAGACACACCGGCAGGTTGCCCATCTCTAGTTCGGGCAGGACGTGGTTGGTGACCTGGCCGACCACGGCCGCGCGGGAGGACTTCAATTCCGGCTCGATGCGCAGGTCTATGGAGCAGTCCCCGGCGCGATACAATCCCTGCCAGCCCACCTGCCACGTGGCGCGCAGCCCAACTGGGAACGGAACCAGAAAGCTGTCGAAGATCAACTCGATCGGCAGCCGGTTACCGCGTTGCGGCCGTTCGTGCACCCGGACCGGGAATATGGCGCGTGCCAGGCGAACTGCCGATTCGGGAACTGCATCCGTGGCCAAACTGGCGCAGGTAGCGGTCACCTTTGTAGTGAAATCCGAGAGCTGGCGGCATTTCTGGCAGCCGCTTTCGAGGTGCCCCTGCATCTGCGTACATTCCTCACCGGATAACAGCCCCCTGGTGAGATCCGCCCATTGATCGATTGCATAGTGCTTCATAAAGTTCCGATGACTCCCGTTCGGTTGGTTTCCTGACGTGGCGCCATATTG
>JAPKZC010000781.1 GCA_026394025.1 Candidatus Solibacter sp. | reverse complement strand
TTAATGCCCCAACGGGATCTGTTCCACTACCTCGATCCCGAAGCCTTCCAGCGCCACGATCTTCCTCGGATGGTTGGTCAGCAAGCGGATCGTGTGCAGTCCCAGGTCGGACAGTATCTGCGCGCCAATCCCGTGCTCGTGCTGTAGCTGCCGCTGGCCGTCTTCACCCTTGTAGTGCATGAAGTCGCGCCCGTGGCCCAGCATCCGGGGCGTGCCCGCGCCGTCGCGGTCAATGCGGAATCCCGGGCCGGTCTCGTGCAGGTATACCAGCACCCCCTGCCCCGCTTCGGCGATGGCGCGCAGGGAGTTCTCCACCAACCGCGCGCACTCGCACTGCTTCGAACCGAAAACATCGCCGAAAACGCACCGCGAGTGCATCCGCACCAGCACGTGTTCCTTGCCGGAGACATCGCCGCGGACCAGCGCCAGATGGTACTCGGGGTTCAAATCGCTGGCGTAGGCGACGCTGCGGAACTCGCCGAATTCGGTCGCGATCGCGCCCTCCGCCACCCGCCGGATGAACTTCTCGTGTTTCATCCGGTGGCGGATCAGGTCGGCCACCGACAGCATCTTCAAGTTGTGCCGCTTGCAGAACTCCACCAGTTGCGGCACCCGCGCCATCGTGCCATCGTCGTTCATGATTTCACAGATCACTCCGGCCGGAATCAGGCCGGCCAACCGCGCCAGATCGACGCTCGCCTCGGTCTGCCCCGCGCGCACCAGCACCCCGCCTTCCCGCGCCCGCAACGGGAACATGTGCCCCGGACGCGCCAGATCCGCCGCCCGGCACGTCGGATCCAACGTCTGCAGGATCGTCCGCGTCCGGTCCGCCGCCGAGATCCCCGTCGTCACGCCGTCGCGCGCGTCGATCGATTCGCAGAACGCCGTCCCGAACATCGACGTATTGGTCGGGCTCATTAGCGGCAGCCGCAGGTAGTCGCACCGCTCCGGCGTCAGCGCCAGGCAGATCAGCCCGCGTCCCTGCACCGCCATGAAATTGATGATTTCCGGCGTCACCTTCTCCGCCGCGATCGTCAGGTCCCCTTCGTTTTCCCGGTCTTCATCGTCCACCACCACCACAATGCGCCCCGCACGGATCTCTTCGATGGCGTCTGGTACCGAAACGAAAGGCATAATTCATTGTATCCATAGGGACTTGGTAAGATGGTTATTGGACCGTTGATGCCCAACCTGGCGCGCTTCATTCCGTCGCTACCTACCCTGGACCTGACCGGGGCGATCGATATTCTGCTGGTCGCCTTCGTCGTCTACGAGGCATTGATGGTGGTCCGCGGGACCCGCGCCGGTCACATCCTGATCGGCATCCTGACCATGGTCTCCATCTACGCCCTCGCTAGTTGGGCCGGCCTGGAGGCCTTGCGATCCTTGCTTTCCTTCATCGTTCCCTATATCGGCCTCGCCATAATCGTGCTCTTCCAATCCGAGATCCGGCGCACCCTGGCGCGCATCGGGCGCAAGAACTGGTTCGGTCTCGCCCAAGGATTCCGCGCCCCCGAAGCGCTTAGCGAAATCATGATGGCCGCCGAGCATTTCTCCCACCAGAAGACAGGCGCGCTCATCGTGCTGGAGCGTGACATCGGCCTGCGCACGTTTGTGGAGAGCGGCGTGCCCCTGGAATCGCGCATCTCGCGCGATATTCTGCTCTCCATCTTCCAGCCCGGATTACCCCTCCAC
>JAPKZC010000291.1 GCA_026394025.1 Candidatus Solibacter sp. | reverse complement strand
TACGGCTTCGACAACATCGGCGACGTATTGTCGGTCTCCCCGGCCCTGCTGGAAAAGTACCTGTCGGTGGCGCGCATGGTTAGCCGCCTGGCGGTGGGGAACACGAACATTAAACCCGCGGCGGAAGATCTCCCTTCGCATCGCGACGGACCGGTTGGAGGCGGGCGGGAGCGCAACGAGCGGGCCAGTGACGATCTTCCGTTCGATTCGCGAGGCGGCTTTGCGCTGCGCTACTACTTCCCGGTGGATGCCGAATACGTCATCCGCGTGAGGCTCGGCCAAGGCGGCGGCGATCGCCGTCTGGAAATTCGGCAAGCTGTTCCAGCGGGCCTGCGGACCATCGGCGTGACATTCCTGCGGGAATCCACCAAGGCGGAAGTGGCGCTTATCGGCGGGCGCGGCGCGGTGCAGGCTCCAGCGGGCCAAGCGGGCGGCAGAGGGGCGGCGCCGATGGCCGAACTGGACCTGCGTTTGGACGGCGTGAAACTGAAGCGCTTCCAAGTCCCCGAAGGCAACAACGCGCCGCAGGCGACCGGGGTCACGATCGCCGGACCCTATAACATCACGGGTTCCGGCGACACGCCCAGTCGCGCCAGGATTTTCGTGTGCCGTCCGGCCACCGGTAAGGATGAGGAGCCGTGCGCCCGCACCATTCTGGCCGGCGTGGGACGGCGCGCGTTTCGCCGGCCGTTGACCGATGCCGACCTCAAGCCGCTGCTGACGTTTTTCCGGAGTGGCCGCGCGGAGCGGGATTTCGATTTCGGCATGGAGAAGGCGCTGCGCGCAATGCTGGTTTCTCCCGACTTCCTCTTCCGCATCGAGCAGGACCCGCCGGGCAGCGCGCCGGGCACCGCGCATCGCATCGGCGATCTGGAGCTGGCGTCGCGCCTCTCCTTCTTCCTGTGGAGTACGGTACCCGACGACCAGTTGCTCGATCTGGCGGAACAGGGCAAGTTGAAGGACCCCACCGTGCTGGACCAGCAGGTGCGGCGCCTGCTGGACGATCCGCGCGCGGAATCGCTGGTCTCGAATTTCGCCGGGCAGTGGCTCTACATCCGGAATCTGGCGCAACAGAAGCCGGATCCGGATGTCTTTCCCGAGTTTGACGAAAGCCTGCGCAGCAGCTTCCAGCGGGAGACCGAACTGTTCTTCCAGAACATTCTGCGCGAGGACCGCAGCGTGATGGAACTGCTGGATGCCAACTATTCGTTCCTCAACCAACGACTGGCGGAACACTACGGAGTGCCGAATATTTACGGCGCGCAATTCCGCAAGGTGACAATGACCGACCCGAACCGCGGCGGATTGCTTGGGCAGGGCAGCATGCTGACCACGACATCCTATCCCAACCGGACTTCGGTGGTGCAGCGCGGCAAGTGGATTCTGGACAACCTGCTGGGCTCGCCTCCGCCGCCGCCACCGCCGGATGTTCCGGAACTGGTGCCGCACGCCAAGGACGGCAGGCTGCTGACGGCGCGCGAACAGCTTGAGCAGCACCGTTCGAATCCGGTTTGTTCCTCCTGCCACGCCCGCATGGACCCGATCGGGTTCGCGCTGGAGAACTTCGATGGCGTGGGCAAGTGGCGCGACCGGGACGGCGGCAGCGCGATCGACGCTTCGGGCAAACTCCCCGGCGGCATCCAGTTTGAAAGGGCGTCCGGGCTGAAGAAGATTCTGGTGTCTGACTACCGCGACCAGTTCGAGAACACAGTGAGCGAAAAGTTACTGACGTATGCCCTGGGACGCGGCCTGGAGCATTCTGACAAGCCGGCCGTACGTGCCATCATGCGGCAGGCCGCACGCGACAATTCCCGTATGTCGGCGCTGATTGGCGCCATCGTACAAAGCACCCCGTTTCAAATGAGGAGGACTCCGGAACCATGATCATCACCAGGAAGTCTCTGCCCCGCCGCGCGTTTCTGCGCGGTCTCGGCACCACGCTGGCCCTGCCCCTGCTGGACTCCATGATCCCGGCGCTGGCCGGCGCCGGTGCGGCCAAAGCTCCGGTCCGCCTGGGGTTTGTCTATCATCCGGTCGGCATGATTCTGGACAAGTGGATGCCCGCCGCGGAAGGCAAGGGCTTTGAGTTCACGCCCACCATGAAGGCGCTGGAGCCGTTCCGCGAACACCTCACCGTATTCACGGGCCTGGCTCAGGTACAGGGCCGGGCGCTGGGGGATGGCGCGGGCGACCATGCGCGCGAGGGCGCCACCTGGTTGACCGGTGTGCATCCCAGGAAGACCGAAGGCGTAGGCATCCGCGCGGGCATCTCCGCCGATCAACTGGCGGCGCGTGAACTGGGCAAGAGCACGCAGCTTGGTTCGCTTGAACTGGGCCTCGAGGGTCCGTCGCTGGCCGGGGGTTGCGACTCGGGGTATAGCTGCGCGTACACGAATACCGTCTCCTGGCGCGGCGCCACCACCCCGCTGCCGGTGGAAGTCAATCCGCGCGCCGTGTTCGAACGTCTCTTCGGCGATGGCGAGAGTACCGACGCGGCGGCCCGGCTGGCCGCGCTCAAGGAGCAGCGCAGCATTCTCGACTATGTTTCCGGCAGTATCGACCGCCTGGAAACCAAGATCGGCGCGCGCGACCGCCACAAGCTCAGCGAATACCTGGAAGCCATCCGCGATATCGAACGGCGGATCCAGAAGGCCGAGCAGCAGAGCGCCGAGATGAAGATCCCATCGATGGAGCGCCCCGGTTCCGCGCCGGAAGAGTTCGAAGCCCATGCAAAGCTCATGATGGATCTGCAAGTGATCGCGTTTCAGACCGACATGACACGCGTGATTACGTTCATGCTGGGGCGCGCCGGCAGCAACCGGCCGTACCGCAACATCGGTATCTCCGACGGGCACCACTCCATCACGCATCACCAGAACGACCCGGTGAAGATCGCCAATGTCGCCAAGATCGACGCATATCTGGTGCAGACGTTCGGCTACTTCCTGGAAAGGCTCAAGGCCACGCCCGATGGCGACGGCAGCCTGCTGGATCACAGCCTGATTCTCTACGGCAGCGGTCTGGGCGACGCCAATGTCCACACGCACCACGAACTGCCGACAGCGGTATTGGGCGGCGGCGGGGGCCAACTGAAGGGCGGAAGGCACTTGAGGTACCCGAAGGACACTCCGCTCAACAACCTGTTGGTGAGCCTGCTGCACAAAGGCGGCGTGCGCACGGACAATTTCGGCGACGCCACGGGCGAACTCGAACACCTCTCCGGCATCTAAGGGCACTCATGCGACGGAGAACCTGGGCACGGTGCGGCGTGGCGGCGGTCCTGGCCGCTGCGTCCTGTTGGGCGGCGAGCGATCTTCGGTTGGCGGAGGCGGTCAAACGGCGCGACCGTAAGGCCGTGAGCTCGTTGCTGGCGCAGCACGCCGACGTCAACGCCTCACAGCCCGATGGCGCCACGGCACTGGCCTGGGCCGCCTACCTGGATGACCGTGAGTCGGCCGACCTGCTGCTGGCCGCCGGCGCCAATGTGAAGACCGCCGACGAGTATGGCGAGACGCCACTCACGCTGGCCGCGGCCAACGGAAACGCCGTTCTGGTCGAAAAACTGCTGCAGGCCGGGGCGGACGCCAACGCGGCCCGTTGGGACGGCGAGACGGCGCTCATGATTGCCGCCAACTCGGGCAACGCCGAAGTGGTGAAGCAATTGATCGCGCGTGGCGCGGAGGTCAACGCGGCGGAATCGCGCAAAGGGCAGACCGCGTTGATGTGGGCGGCGGCGGAAGGGCATCCGGACGTAGTGCAAGTCCTGATCGACCACAAGGCCGATATCCATGCCGCTTCGAAGAGCGGCTTTACGGCGCTGGTGTTCGCGGCCGTCAAGAACGATGCACAATCGGTGCGGCAGTTGCTCGCCGCCGGTGCGAGTGCGAACTTCGCGCTGCCCGATGGGACTAAGATCCTGCTGGTGGCGGTGTCCCATAAGAGCACGCTCGCGGCGGGCGCTTTTGCGGACGGTGGCGCAGACCCGAATGTGGCCGACCGCGGCGGCAATACGCCGCTGCACACTGCCGCGCAGGCGGGCGACGTGGAACTGGTGAAGAAGCTACTGGCGAAGGGCGCCGATGCCAACGCGCGTACGGCGAAGGCCGCCGCCGGCGGACGGGGTGGCGGTGGCGGCTTTTTCCGGCAGGTAGCCGGAGAACAGACGCCCCTGATGGTGGCCGCCAAAGCCAACCGCCCCGAAGCCATGCGCGCGCTGGTGGCGGGCGGCGCAGACGTCGGGCTCAAGGCCCAGGACGGCACTACGTTACTGATGTCCGCCGCCGGCAGCGGTCACGTGGAGGCGGTCCGCTACGCCTACGAACTAGACCCGGACGTCAAGGCGATCAACGCCACCAACGCCACCGTGATGCACGCCTCGGTGTCCGGCACGATGCAGAACTCCACCCAGGCGGAAATCTGCAAGGTGATCCAGTTTCTGGCCGATAAAGGCGCACCGCTCGATGAGAAGGACGGCCGCGGCAGAACCCCGATCGATGTGGCCGATGGCCTGCCGATCGATAAGGCCGTGGACCTGCTGACCGAACTGATCAAGAAGAGCGGGGCCACGCCGAAGACGCCGTCGAAACGCTGAGGTGGGACAGAGGATCGCCTTTCGCCGCCTGTCACAAGTGCTCAGCATCGAGTCATAGCTGCTGAGCTTGGGCTTGCGACGGCCCGAGTTGATCACCCCGCGAGGTCATACGTCGTGCAGCGCCGCGAATCCGATGCTCGCCCGCTTGTCGGTGATCCACGCATGAAGCGTGGGGCGCAGGATGTGTGGCGTCCCCGATCGGGCCTGTGGCGTGCAGAGGGACCTTTAGTTTTAGCCCGTTGCCATCCTCCGGTAATGGGCTCTACGGCAGATGCGGTGAGGTCCCACTCAGCACCGAGGGGCTCCTCCGTAACAACACCCGGTCAGCCTCCGAGGTGGAATTTCTCACCGCGCCACCAGAAAAGCACGCAAAGAGCCATACTCGAACAACCGGTAAGCCTCTTGGTATCAATATTTCACTCCAGATTCTTGCGCATGTTCCGTGGACACCGTCTATCTGCTTGATGCTCCTGTCTACTTTGTGGACACGTGCCATCGCCAGGAGGTAGACTGGGGCGTCCCCATGAGTTCGCTTCCACCACCCGAATTGAACGAGAGGCTGGCCGCCATTCTGGCCATTTCGCAACGGATGAACTCGCAGCGCGACCTCGGCGCCCTGCTGGATCTGATTGCCCGTGAGGCTACCAGCCTGCTGGATTGCGAGCGGGCCAGCATTTTCCTACTGGATCGCGAACGCAACGAACTTTGGTCCAAGGTGGCACTCGGATCCGACGAAATCCTGCGCTTCGACGCGCGTCGCGGTATCGCCGGCAACACCGCGCTCACCGGCAACACCATCAACGTCCGCGACGCCTACGGCGACCCGCGCTTCTACACCGCCATCGACGACAAGACGGGCTACCGCACGCGCACCGTCCTGGCCGTTGCCGTGCGCAACCAGTGCGCCGAAATCATCGGCGCTTTCGAGGCGCTCAACAAGCGTAGCGGCGTCTTCAGCGCGCGCGACGAGGAATCTCTGAGCGCGCTCGCATCGCACGCCGCTATCGCCGTCGAAACCGCCCAATTGATCGGCGAACTGCGTCGCAACCAGGACGAGTTGACGGAGCAGAATGCGCACCTCTGGCGTGAGGTCGAGAACCGGTACGCAACCCACGGCATCATCGGCACGGGGCAGCGCATGCAACAGATCGTGCGCCTGGTGGAGCGCATACGCGATAGCGTGGTTAACGTCCTCATCACGGGCGAAAGCGGCACCGGCAAGGAGTTGGCGGCGAAGGCGCTGCACTACACGAGCCCGCGCGCGCGCAAGCCGCTGGTGGCCCTCAATTGCGCCGCGCTGCCCGAAACCCTTCTGGAAAGCGAACTCTTCGGCATCGAGAAAGGCGTCGCCACCGGTGTGGATTCCAGGGTTGGCCAGTTCCAGAAGGCTGACGGCGGCACGCTGTTCCTGGACGAAATCGGCGATCTCAGCCTCACCGCGCAGGCCAAGATTCTTCGAGTGCTCGAGGAGCGCGTGCTGGAGCGCGTCGGCGGGCGCAATTCCATCCCGGTCGATGTGCGCATTCTGGCCGCCACGAATAAGGATCTGGAGGCAGAAATCGCCAAGGGCAACTTCCGGGAAGACCTCTAAAGTCCGCTCCTGGCCAATCACTTTCTGAGGGAATACTGCCGCGAGACCGCGCGCGGCGCCATGGAGTTCGCGCCCGAGATCATGCGCAAGCTGGTCGGCGCCCCCTGGCCTGGCAACGTCCGCCAATTGCGCAATGAAGTCACGCGTCTGGCGGCATGCGCTCGCCAGAGTGTGATCCAGGAAGAGGATCTTTGGGAGGGAATTCCCACCCCGCACCGCGACCAGCCGTCGGTTCAACCCGTCAAGCTGCAATCCCTGAAAAACGCGGTGGTGGAGTTGGAGCAGCGGATGATCGCCGCCTCTTTAAAGGAAACCAGGAACAACCAGCAGCAGGCTGCCCGGCTGTTAGGTCTCAGCCGCCAGGGGTTGATCAATAAGATGAAGCGCTATTCCATCACCGGGTAGCGGCCGGGGGGACAAGCTCAGAACTTGCAGTGCCCCACACAACCGTCGTCATTGCAGGTTTCGCAGCAGGGCCGCTTGGGCGGCTCCGGCGGCACAATTGCCCCCACCGTCGGCTGCGCCATTTCACCCGGATCCACTCCCAATCGCGGCATCGGACCCCTCCTTCACTCGCGTTTTCCCACAGTTACCGGATGGCAACTGTTCAGAGCACTTCTGGAGTGGCAAGCAGAGGGCCAGACCCTCAACTGGCTGGGGAAGGTTGGATTGGAAAAGGGGCGACGTTACGCGACTTTCTGGACTTTGCCGTCCCGAATGCACGAAGTGCAGACCCGCAACCGTTTGCCGGCGCCCTTAACCAAGGCGCGCACCGACTGCAGATTGATATTCCACCGGCGCTTGGTGACGTTATGGGCGTGGCTGATGCGGTTGCCAAACTGGGGCCCGCGACCGCATATTTCGCAAACTTGTGCCATAAAACAAAAATCTCCTGAATAGTTCGAACCCGTAGTATACCAAACTCGAGTGGCAGGTTGCTGCGTGCTTGAGTCCGATCAATTTCTTAATGGTGCTCCATAAAGACAATCTATGCGGCGACCCGGCAAAACCGTTGCGAGGGGCGGCGGCCGTCAAGGACAATTAAAGTTAAGCCCATGACGCCGAACGAACTGCAAAACTTTTTGACGCTCTCCTACGGGGAGCTGGAAGATCTCAATCTGGCTGCCAAGGCGCAGCGGCAGGGCCGCGTGCCCATGCACCAGATTCAAGAAGAGCGCCTCAAGTACCTGACGGACGAGAAACGCATCAAGGCGGTCACCGTCCTGTTCAGCGACCTGGAAGGCCGCCTCCACATGCTCGATTACGACAAGAAGTTTCTGGTCAAGAGCTGGGACAATCTGACCTTCGACGGATCGTCGATCCGCGGGTTCACCGCGCAGCGCGAAAGCGACCTTCGGCTGCACATGGATTGGAGCGCCTTCTACTGGGGGCCGAGCGACGTCTTCGGCGCCGGCAAGGTGCTGGTGTTCGGCGAGGTGATCGATAAGGACGGCACACCCTACAGCGCCGATATCCGCGGCGTGCTGAAGACTTACGCGCAGAGCCTGTACGAGAAGAACGGGTACACGCTCAACGCGGCCAACGAAATCGAGGGCTTCGTATTCCAGGGGTCGGACGCGGAGCGGCGGTATCACGAGACGGGGAAGTTCGACTACGTGAACACGGGCGGGTATTACCACTCGCTGCCGGGGGATCCGCTGCGTCACTTCATCGACCGCAGCGCGGAAGTGCAGCGGGCGATGGGCTTCGAGAACGAGAAGGACCACCCGGAAGTGGCGCCGTCGCAGTTCGAGATCAACTACAGCTATGCGGAAGCGGTGGCGGCGGCGGACCAGATCCAGTTGTACAAGCTGATCTGCCGGCAGGTGGCGGGGCGGATGGGGCTGACGGCGAGTTTCCTGCCGAAGCCGGTGGTGGGGGTGAACGGCAGCGGGATGCACACCAACGTGTCGATCACCAAGAACGGGAAGAACATCTTCTGGGATCCGAAGGGGGAAGAGAAGATGAGCAAATTCGCCTGGCAGTTCGTGGACCGGATCTTGACGCACGGCAACGACATCTGCCTGCTGCTGAACGCGAGCGTGAACGCGTACCGGCGGCTGGACCCGCATTTTGAAGCGCCGAACCAGATCAAGGCGTCGGCGGTGGACCGCGGGTCGATGATCCGGATTCCGATCGGCAACGAGCGGAGCTCGCGAGTGGAAGTGCGCTCGGTGGGGCCGGATGCGAATCCGTATCTGGTGATGCTGAGCGTGTTCAAGACGGGGCTGGACGGGGAGATCGCGAAGATGAAGAATCTGCGGGGGGCGGAACGGTACCTGCCGGACAACATCTACGATGCGCTGGCGAACTTCAAGGATGCGGCGTGGACGACGACGTTGTTGGGCGAGGACGTGAAAGCGCGGTACGCGGATTTGAAGCAGGCGTCGGCGGACCGGTGCCCGCGGCTGCTGGGGACGTTCGTGAAGGCGCCGGAAGTACAGTATCACCACGAAGTCTACAATCAGTTCCTGTGGAACATGTTCTAGACTTGCCGGCGCACTCTTCTATCGAAAGGGGCGATCGCCGGGATCGCCCCTTTTCAGTTCCGGAACAGTTGCATTGAGGTGGCGGCCAGCAGCAGGCCTAGCGAAATCATCAGCACGTCTTCCCTGGTGAGGGCGAACGTCAGGGTTGCAAGTGCGAGCAGGATCAGCGCCACGGCGACAGTCCGAGTCCCGGACCTTTTCCTGTTCGCCTGCATCGCGATGTGACTCTTAGATGGCGGCGTCGCCCTGATCGCCGTTGCGGATGCGGATGGCTTGCGCCACTTCGTAGACGAAGATTTTGCCATCGCCGATTTTGCCGGTGCGCGCGGCGGCGGCCAGGGTAGCGAGCACTTCCGCCAGTCGGGCGTCGGCAATGACGACCTCCACTTTCACCTTTGGCAGCAGATCGACATTGTATTCCTGGCCCCGGTACGTCTCCGAATGGCCTTTCTGTCTGCCGTGACCGCGGACTTCAGAGAGAGTCATGCCATCGACGCCAATGGCGAGGAGAGCTTCCTTCACGTCATCAAGTTTGAAAGGCTGAACAATAGCTTCCAGTTTCTTCACTCGTAACTCCTTCGACGGATGGCCGGCGGGCCACCCACCCATGGCACGCGAGCGGACACACCGGCTGAACTGTTATCATGCACTAACTACCACCGACCAGTGCCTGTAATCTTTCTATAACATGCATCAAAACTTTCGATTGGTGTTCCGGGCGCGGGTGACGTACTCTGGTCACCATGACGCCAGCGAGAAGTTTCTCAATTGCCCTATGCGTGGCCCTGACCGCGAGTACTAGTTGGACTCAGACCAGCGGGACAACCTCGCCAGCGCCGCCTGCTCCGTCGCAGACGCCCGCCGCGACTCCAGCACCTGCCGCAACACCCTACGTGCTGGGACCGGTAGCGTTCAGCGGCCTGGTCGACCTTTACTACAACGTCAACTTCAACCACCCGGCCTCTGGATTCAACCAACTTCGTAACTTCGATCAAAAGGCGAACCAGTTCTCCCTGAACATGGCCAAGCTGACCGCGGAACATAGCGCGGACCCGCTGGGTTTTCGCATCGACCTCGGCTTCGGCCGGGCTTTCGATACGGTTCATGCCGCTGAGCAGGCTCCGAACATCTTCCGTTACCTGGAACAAGCTTACGTCAGCGTGAAGCCGCCCAAGGCCGGCGGATTTCAGCTTGATTTTGGCGAGTTCGTCACGCCAGCCGGCGCCGAGGTGATCGAGACCAATGGCAACTGGAACTATTCGCGTTCGCTACTGTTCGCCTGGGCGATCCCTTACTACCACTTCGGCGCTCGCGCCACAATCCCGGTGGGCAAGCACTTCACCGGCGGGGCTTACCTGGTCAACGGCTGGAACAACGTAGAGGACAATAACTCCGGTAAGACGGTAATCCTGACTGGTGCGCTGACCAGCTCGAAGGCCACCTGGTCCAATAACTATATCGTCGGTCCCGAGAAGACCAGTACCAACAAGGGCAAGCGCCAGGTATACGATACGACGCTGTTGTTGACTCCCGGCCCGAAGGCCAGCATGTATGTGAACGTCGATTACGGCAAGGAGAACAACATCGGGAGCGGCAGCCAGCACTGGGTGGGCATCGCCGCCGCCGCGCGGTACCAGGCGACTTCGATCTTCGCGCTAACGCCGCGCGTGGAGTGGTTTAACGACGCCGATGGTTTCAACACCGGCGCTAAGCAGAAGGTGAAGGAGTTCACCCTGACTGGCGAGTTTAAGACCGGAGACGCCCTGATTACCCGCCTGGAGTACCGGCGCGACTGGTCGGACGCGGCTTTCTTCGAGCGCGGCGCCGGGGGCCTGCATAAGAGTCAGAGCACGCTGCTGGTGGGCCTGGTGGCGTATTTCGGGCCGAAGAAGTAGACGGTCAAAATTTGAAATGGAGGATATCGTATGGGATCAAACCCCAAGCAGGCACTCGGTCTGGTTTTGTTTCTCATCGGGTGGGTACTGATCGCGGCGGGCGCCGCGATGGACGGTTCGGTGCTGCTGATTGTGGCTGGTATCGCGCTGTTGGCCGGCTCGGCCGCGGTGCTGATCAAGGCCAAGCCGCTGGAACATATCGAGAGTTAGAAACGGAACCCTAAGAGGAGAACATCAGAATGGTCATCGCAGGTCTCGTAGTTACGCTGCTAGGTTTTCTGATCAGTGTCGCCAGTCTCACCTTGACCACATCGGTCGGGGGGCGCATGGGAATCGTGCTGGCCGGATTGGCGATCAGCCTCTTCGGCATCTCCTATTGATCTGCAGCGCGTGGTTCCTGACGGGTATCTGCCCGGCGCAGACGCCCGCGCCGGCGCCGCCCACCGCCGTTCCGGCGGCGCCAGCGCCCGTGGCGATCACCGACCAGGATCTGAAGTCGGTGGATGCGCCGAAGCCGGAGGTGCGCGCCAAGGGCGACCCCGACGGTGGGTTGACCGGCAACGTCTCCGATATTGGCGTGAGCGACGCCAAGAAAGGCCTCACCATCGCCGACGTCCTCAACCAAGTCGGGCAGAACAAGATTGCCATCAATTTCACATGGACATTGATCGCCGGCTTCCTGGTCATGTTTATGCAGGCCGGGTTCGCGATTGTCGAAACCGGTTTGTGCCGGGCTAAGAACGCCAATCACACCATGATGATGAATTTCATGGTGTACGGCGTCGGTATGTTGGCCTTCTGGCTGATTGGCTTTCCGCTGCAAATGGGCGGCGTAGGGGCGATTAGCAATCTCGGCGGCACGCCGCCGCTCAGCGTGGAGCACTCCATCCAGCTTTTTGGGAAATCGTTCGGCATCTTCGGAGGCAACGGCTACCTCCTGATGCACAACGGGACCTATGACGTCTCGGTGATGGTGGTCTTCCTGTTCCAGATGGTGTTCATGGATACTGCGTTGACGATTGTCACCGGGACGGCGGCAGAGCGCTGGAAGTATACCGCGTTCCTGGTGAGTTCGTTCATGATGGGCGCCTTCACGTATCCGATCTTCGCCAATTGGGCCTGGGGCGGCGGCTGGCTGGCCACCCTGGGCACGAACTTCGGCCTGGGCAAAGGATATTGCGATTTCGCCGGATCGGGTGTGGTGCACTCGGTCGGCGGCTTGACGGCTCTGGCGATGGGGATACTGATTGGACCGCGCATCGGCAAGTTCACCCGCAAGGGCAAGCCGAACGCGATTCCGGGACACGATATCGTGCTGGTACTGACGGGCTGCTTCATCCTGATCTTCGGCTGGTTTGGTTTCAACCCCGGTTCGACGCTGGGGGCATCGGGACCGGGTAACCTGCGGATCGCGTCAGTGGCGGTGAATACCATGCTGGCCGGCATGACCGG